>DASWKS010000121.1:0-7572 GCA_036396495.1 Gemmatimonadales bacterium | reverse complement strand
TCTCAAATCGTTTTGGCTGACCGGACCTCAAACTAGAGTCAGTCAGTCGGCGATGGAAGAGTCGGCCTCCAGGACTGCGCTGGCAGCGGCGGTCTGGTCGGTGTGGGTCAGTGAGAGATGCAGCCGCCACCGCCCCAGGTTCCCGGCCAACTCCGCGGCTCGACCATGGAGCCGGACGTGGGGTCGGCCCCCGACGGTCCGTTCCACCTCGATGTCCTGCCAGCTGATGGCTTCCGCCCCGGGGATGGTCTGGAAGGCCTTGTAGACGGCTTCCTTCGCCGCAACCCGTACGGCGAAGTGTCGGGCCGGATCGTCCTTGGCCGTCACGTATTCGCGCTCGCCCGGGAGCAGGAACCGCTCCAGCACCCGGGAGCCGTGGCGGAGCAGCAGACGTTGAGCCCGCACCAGGTCGACCACGTCGATTCCGATGCCGATCACGGCCACGACAAACTCCAGAACCATTGTTGCAGCAGTCTGAGGGGCCCGGGAGCGGGCAAGTAGCCGCCCACCGAGAGTCCCAGCAACAGGGCGAGCAGCAGTACGGCGACCGTGATGGCCCACAGGGGGCCGGTGGGGCGGCGCCAGGCGCGAACCCGGTCGACGTCGCGCTGCCATACCAGCAGCTCATCGGTCACAACTCGCTCGAGCCGTTCCCAGGATGCATCCAGCGCCATGGCGACGCGGAGCAGACCATCGGGCCAGTCACTCGCCTGTTCCGGCGGAGACACCCGCTCGAGCGGAATGCCGGCCGCCGCCAACCGGGCCCGCACCACCCGGCGATCCTCTTCCGACGGTTTGGCCAGCGCCAGCCGGCGCTCCGGGAAACGCGACTGGGCTCCAGCGAGCTCGATCCGACGATCGATTTCACCCAGCAGGCGATCCGCCGTCGCTTTCACGGCGTCGGTCCATAGCGCCAGCCAGGCGGAGAGCGCGAGTTGAACCCGGGCCCCCTCGGGCCGCCCCGCCGTCAGCTCCCGCCGAGCGGCACTGCCCTGCTGGTAGAGCAGGCCCAGCAGATTGCGGCGCAGGTCATCGAGCGGAAGCGCTTCCGGGCCGCGAGCAGCGGGGCTGGAGAACCGGCCCAGCAGCGGCCCCAGCTCCGGCACCGACCCGATCACAGCGTTCACGCGCTGATCGCCTGCCACACGGCATTCTGGTCGCTGAGATCGTCGAAGGCGGCGTAGGCGCCTGCCCGCGACAGCTCGGCGGCGGAATAGGCACCGGTGGCGACACCGATCGATCGGGCACCCACTGCGAGGCCGCAGATCATATCGGAGGGTGTGTCCCCGATGATGACGATCTCTTCGCCCTGGGGGCGGCGGCCGAACAGCGATTCGGCCCGCCCCGCCGCGATCGCGGGCAGCTCGGACCGGACCGCGTGATCGGAGCCAAACGCCCCCACCCGGAAACGCCGGGGATCGATGGCACCAGACCGGAGCTTGAGCTCGGCGCCAGTCGCCACGTTGCCGGTGAGCAGTCCCAGCAGCGCGACGGCTTCGGATTCCACCCGATCGAGCAGGTCCGGCACGCCCGGCATGACCTCGGTGCGATGCCCGGGCTGGGCCAGCTGCTCCCGCAGACACTCGATGTAGCGTTCGAGGACGGAATCGATGCGGGCGTCATCCACCGCGGGCTCGCCGGCGGCACCAAACATCTCGCGCACGATCTGGGGATCGGTTTTTCCGTCGAACCGAACCGCGGCCGCGACCGCTTCAGCCTGTTCCAGCTCGGCCCCCATGGCGGCGACCAGCGCCCGGCGGCCAGCACCGAGGCTCAGCAACAACGTCCCATCGATATCAAACAGAACCAGTTTTCGAATCATCCATGAAAGATAGGGGAGCCGGAAGAGGGGAGAGGGAAACTGTCAGTCGAGAATCCGTCTGACCGCTACCAGCTTCTCCATCAGCCATCCCAGATCGGCCAGGCGCTCCACCACCACGCCGCCGCGGCGCAACGTCGCGTGGACCACCGTATCGCGCTCGCCGGCGATGCTGACGTGGGTGATGCGGTTCGGGGTGTCGCCGTCGGCGAAGAAGAGCAGGTCGCCCGGCTGAATGCGGTCGCGGTTCACCTCGATGCCTTCTCGAGCCTGGAGCGACGCATCCCGTGGGAGCGTGGTCCCGCGGGCCAGCCAGGCGGTTTGCACCAACGCGCTGCAATCGACGCCCCAGGGAGTTACCCCGCCCCAGAGATAGGGCGAGCCGGTGAATTTGCGGATGACCCACTGATCCGGCCGCATCTGCCGTGCGCTCGACCGCAGGAACTCGAGATCGGCCACCGTCCCGCGAGCCACCATGCCCTCGCGGCCATCGGGGAGCTGGATAGCGTCTTCGGTCCGCTGGACCCGGGCCCGGAGCGGCAACTGCACCCTGGCGCCGGAGACGGTGGCCTCGGCGCCGTCGGACCAGGCCGCCCCGGCCAGCCAGGCATCGGCATCGTCCCGCGGAAGCTCCCGCAGATAGCCGCGGTGAATCCAGCCGGGATACCGGTCGATCACGGTCTCGACCTCGAGCCAGTCACCGGATTGGCCATGGATCATGGCGGGTTCCCCCAGTACCAGCTGGGTGACCTGCTCGGATCGCACCGTGGGCTCGCGCAGCACCGGTGCGATCGCCGCCGTGGCCAACACGGCGTTCATGCCGCCGTGGGTGGTTGTGGCGGGGCTGGTGGAGACGTCTGGCTGGCCGAACAGGCGGCACAGAGAGTGACGCCGCGGAAACTGCAGATGAGGCAGATGAAGGTGCCGCAGCCGTCGCAGGGATAGCCTTCCGACGCCCTTTCTTCGCGGCCGCAGCTGCGGCACATCATGGCGTCCTTTTCCTTCAGCTCCTTGGGCGACATGATCACTCCGTGATGGCGTACCGCTTGATCTTGTTGATGAGCGTGGCGCGGGAGATCCGGAGCTCCTTGGCGGCCCGGGTGCGGTTGCCACCATGGAACCGCAGGGTCCGGTCGATGTGGAGTCGCTCCAGCTCTTCCAGGCTCATCGGCGTGTGGCGCCGGTCACCCAGTCCGGGCCGGGCCCGGAACTCGCCGGGCAGGTGCTCCACCAGAACCGCCGGCTGTCCCCGGGCCATGAGCGCGCTGCGCTCCAGCACTGCGACCAGCTCCTGAATGTTGCCGGGCCAGTTGTGGGTCATCAGGCGTTCCATCGATTCGGGAGCGAGCGGCGGCGGCGGTTCCGGCAGGCGGCTTGCCAACGAGGCGTGGATGCCCTGCACCAGCATCAGGCGGTCGGCATCGGAGCGCTCCCGCAATGGTGGGATGGTGAGCACCATGGTATTGAGCCGATAGTAGAGATCGCCCCGGAAATGGTTGAGCTCGACTTCCTGTGAGAGATCGTGGGTGGAGGTGACGATGATCCGGGCGTGGGCCGGCACATCGCGCTGGCCTCCCACCCGCCGGAAGGTCCGCGACTCGAGGACCCGGAGCAGCACCGGCTGCAGTTCCAGCGGCATGGCGCCGATTTCCCGCAGCAGCAGCGTGCCGCGGCCGGCCAGCTCCAGCAGGCCCCGCACCCGGCGCTTGCCGTCGAGCACGGCGCCGCGCTCGTAACCGAAGAGCCGGGTCTCCAGGGCGACGCCGCTGGTGCCGGTGCACCAGGCCTGGAGGAACGGTTCCCGGATCCGGGCGCCCAGATCGTGGATCAACCGGGCGGCCCACGCCTTTCCCACACCATGCTCGCCGATGATGAGCACCGTGGTCCGGTCGCTCTGCGCCAGCGCAGCGATCTGCTGGCCCACCGCGCGCATGGTCGATGAGGTCCCCAGGCTTTCCAGCGTTAGGCCTTCGGGAGGGCTCATCACCACTTCGGCCGCGCGCCGCAGCCGGCTGATCTCGGCGATACGCTGGGCGGCGGCGGCCAGCACCGCGGCATCGCCCGGACGGACCAGGACCTGATCGGCGCCGCGGCGATACGCCTCGACCACGGCGGACTCATCGTCCGCTTCCAGCAGCCCGATCACCGCGACGCCCCGCTGCTTGAGCAAGACCAGCAGATCCTCTCCGTTCGCCGGGGTCAGACCCAGGTCCAGGATGGCCACGTCGGGCTCGAGGCGATCGCACGCCGTGAGCGCTCCCGCGCCATCCAGCTCCCGGGCGACCTCGAAGCCCCGCTGCTCGAGATGACCGCCCAGCCCCCGGAGGGCAACCGCATCGTCGTCAATCAGCAGGATTGCGTCGCTCATCACCGATCCTTGATGGGCTTGCCTTGGTCGATTACTTCGGTACCACCACCGCGATCGCACCCGGGACCACTTCCGCCATGAAGGGCGTGTGCCCGTCGGCATCGCCGTCCAATTCGACCGGCTGCGGTACATCGGTCTCGATCCGGATGACTTTCCCCCGGGCATACCCGATGAAGGTACCTTCGCCGCTCGCGCCCGGGAGATCCCTGAGTACGTGCCACAGGGCCCGCATTGAGTCCCACACGTTCTTGCCTCGGACCACGACCACATCCAGCAGCCCGTCCTCGGGCGTGATCCCGTGGCCCAGCCGCACAAAGGGGGGGATCACTTCGCCGCAGTTGGCTACCAGGATCATCGCGGCTTCAGCCTCGTACTCGACTCCATCGACGGTCACCAGGGCCTGGAAGCTGCCCATCTGGGGCAGGACTCTGAGGGTGGTGGCCATGTAGGCTCCGATGCCCCAGCGGCGCTTGAGTTCCGAAGCGGTCTCGCCCATGACCCGCGCGTCGATGCCGGCCCCGCAGGCCACCGAGAAGTAGGCGCCTCCATGGGCCTGGTCCACGCGTCCCAGATCGATCCGCCTCCGCCGGCCATCCACCAGGGCGCGGGCGGCCCGGGTCACGGAGCGGGGAATACGCAGGTTGCCGGCCAGCAGGTTTCCGGTGCCGCCAGGGACCAGGCCCAGCGCCACGTTGGTTCCGACCAGAGCCGAGGCTGCCTGCATCGTGGTCCCGTCTCCCCCCTGCACCGCCACCACCTCCGCCCCGGCCTCCACCGCATAGGCGGCGATCCGGCTGGCGTCCCCCGGGCCGCTGGTGGCCAGCACCTCGAGAGTCCATCCGGCCCGGTGGAGGACGTCGCTGACCGCTCTGACGCTGGCGTGGGTGGTACGGGCGGCGGCCGGGTTGGTAATCAGCACGGCCCGGGCCATCAAAACTCCCGTTCCCAGCGGAGATCCGAGCCGAATTGGTAACGCTTGGTGGCAACGCCGGTGGCCCCGGCCAGGCAGGTCTGGTAGGGCTCGGCGCTTACCGAGAGGCTGGCATGGCGACCAAGGCGATAGTCCAGACTCGCCCCAAAGTTGCGATAGTCGAATTGCTGAAAATCCTGGCAAAACCCCGTGGTCAGGCTCACGAACCAGCGGTTACCCAGCTGCCATCCGGCCGACAGGCGCGACAGGGTCGACTGGCCCGCCACCCCAAAACTGACTCCCGGCCGGATCTCGAGGAGGTCGGGCCCGCCCTCATCCAGCAGCCGGCTTTCGATCTCGCTGGTCAAGGTGGAGAGGAGGAGACTCGCCACCTGGGCGGCCTGCTGTGACTGCCCGGGCGAGGCCAGCTGGCTCCGGGTGCTTCGCAGGATCAGGAGAGAGATCAGATCGCTCTGGGACAGGGGGGGCCGGATGTTGCTCTCGAGCGCCAGGGTGGGGGCGCGCAGCCTTCCCCCGATGCGCGCCGTCACCTCGATGTCACGGCTGGCCCCTTGGGCTTCGGCCGGCCGGAGCAGGTGACGGGCTTCGATATCGAGGTCGGCGTTGAGGTCGGCGTCGCCGACATACCTCACCCTTCCGCGAGTTACGTCAAAGGCCCGGGTGATGGCGAGCAATTTGAGATTGTAGGTGCCCCGGACCGCGTTGAACTCTCCGGTCAGGTTGTAGAGCCCGCGCCGCTTTCCGACGATGACCCGTCCCTCGAGCTGGATGTTTGCTTCGTTGGAGCGGAGCCAGACTCCTTCGGCCGCCTGGAACTCGAAATCGCTGATCGTCAGCGAGTCGAGGAACCGGCTCTGGAACGCCGCCCCCAATCTCCGCTGCCGGATGGACGCCGTGTCGACCAGATCGGCGAACAGCGGGTCTTCCAGGTTGACAATCGACTTGGTCACCAGATCGGCGAAGTAGACCACCGAGTTCCGCATGGTGGCTTGACCGGTCATGGTGGCGTGGAAGAGCGGCCCCCGCAGGCGGAGGTTGCCGTCGGCCTGGATCCTCAGAAAGTCGGGCACATCCATCACCACGAAGTCGTAGGCTCGGAAATCCAGTCCCAGCACCGGCCGGGTCAGGTTCTCGAGCCGGGTGTAGCCGGTCGCCACCAGCCGGCCCTCACGGCCCCCGATTTCGAGGGTATCGATCACGAGGGAGTCCCCGCTCATGGTGATGTGCCCATTCACCGGCCCGTAACGAACGCCGAGATTGGGGACCACCGCGGTGCCTTCCACCACCTCCACGGTTCCGCCCAGGCGGGGCTGGTCCCAGGTACCCTGGACCGCCACATCGGCCGTTAGGAATCCCCGCACCTGGCGCAGGTTCCGGGTAAAGGCTTCGACCACCGCCAGGTTCATGCTGTCGGCCTGGGCCCGGATCGCCAGCTGCCCCGGCAGCTGCCGGGGACCGGTCCGGTCGCCCGACCAGGAGAGGTCCAACGGGAGCGTGGCGCCCACGTTCATGAGCGACGTCCCGGTGCGCCACAGGGTGAGGTTGGCGTCCAGCCGGCGGCGTTGGTAATTGAGCGCGATCCGGGTGAGCGGCGCCCGGAAATCCCCGAAGACCGGACCGGTCAGGTTACCGGTCCCCCGGATCGTCGGATCGGCCGCGGTGCCGGCCACGCGGAGATCCATGAGGAGCGTGCCGCGCACATGGGACGTGTCGCGCTGCAGCAGCGCGTAGACGTCACGCAGGTCGAGACCCGATACAGTGACGTCGAGCTCGCCCGGCCCCCGACCCGGCAACGTCCCGTCGAGCCGGAGCTGGGCCGAGCCGTCGCTGGTTTCGAGACTCACGCCGGGGAAGGACCAGACGCTGTCGCTCAGCGTCACCGAAAACGGCGCCGCCGGCCGCCAGAGCCCGTTCCGCATCCGCAAGCGAAGGTCCTCGACATCGAGCCGGGTCGTGTCGCGTCGCGCGAGCAGGCCCCTGGCCTCGAGGCTCAGAAAGCGTCCGCCGTTCCCTTGCACTTCCCACCGCATCGAGTCGGCCAGGCCGGACGAGCGAAAGGCGAGCCCGGTGAACTGGACGTGGCCCCGGGTCACCGTGTCCGCCCGCAGCTGAATATCGAAACGGGGCGCCGAGTGACGGGTCATGGTCATGGCGCCATCAATGCTGGTTAGGCTGATGCCTCTCCAGCGCACGTCGGTGCCGCTGCCGCCGGCCGCAACCTCCAGCGAATCGAGCGCCCCCTGGAGGGTGAGCTTGGCCGAGAGATTGCCGTCCAGCGGATCGGGATGCTCCGAGGAATCGGGACCGGCACCGGAGAGCGTGGTCAGGAGGGAATCGAACGCCAGCAGCCGCTCGGCGGCGATCGAGACCTCCATGGTTCCCCCGTGGGGCCGGGTCCACCCCAGCGAGCCGGCGGCCAGGATCTGCACCCGGGGGAGAAAAACGGTGGCGGTG
>DASWKS010000120.1:0-6400 GCA_036396495.1 Gemmatimonadales bacterium | reverse complement strand
TTGAGGCCCAGGATTTCGCCGCTCACGTTCACCGTGATCTTCTTGGAGAGATCCCCTCGGGCGATGGCGGTGGCCACCTCGGCGATGTTCCGCACCTGGGCGGTGAGGTTGCTCGCCATCCGGTTGACGTTGTCGGTGAGGTCTTTCCAGGTGCCGCCCACGCCGGGCACCTTGGCCTGGCCGCCCAGCTCGCCTTCGGTGCCGACCTCGCGCGCCACCCGGGTCACTTCCCCGGCGAAGGCGTTGAGCTGATCCACCATCGTGTTGATGGTGTCCTTGAGCTCCAGGATTTCGCCCCGCACATCCACCGTGATCTTGCGGGAGAGGTCGCCCCGGGCCACCGCAGTGGTGACTTCGGCGATATTCCGCACCTGGGCCGTCAAGTTGCCGGCCATGGCGTTGACGCTGTCGGTGAGATCCTTCCAGGTCCCCGCCACCCCCGGCACCACCGCCTGCCCGCCCAGTTTGCCTTCGGTACCGACTTCCCGCGCCACCCGGGTGACCTCCGACGCGAAGGAACGGAGCTGGTCCACCATGGTGTTGATGGCTTCCTTGAGCTGCAGGATCTCTCCCCGCACGTCGACCGTGATCTTGCGGGACAGGTCGCCGCTGGCGACCGCCACCGTGACCTCGGAGATGTTGCGGACCTGGGCCGTCAGATTGCTCGCCATCGAGTTGACACTGTCGGTCAGGTCTTTCCACACGCCGCTCACCCCCGGCACGACGGCCTGACCGCCCAGCTTGCCGTCGGAACCCACTTCCCGGGCCACCCGGGTCACTTCGGACGTGAACACGCTCAGTTGCTGGATCATGGTGTTGACGATCATGGCCGAACGGAGGAACTCGCCTTCGAGCGGCCGGCCGTCGACGTCCAGCCGGAGGGTCTGGTTGAGGTTGCCCTGCGCCACGGCGGCGATGGCCCCGGTGACTTCGGTCGTGGGACGCAGCAGATCGTCGGTCAGACTGTTGACCGAGGCTTCCATCTCGCCCCAGGCGCCTTTGGTATGATCGAAGCGGACCCGCTCCCGGGTCCGTCCTTCCTTACCGACCACGTTCCCCACCCGCTTGAGCTCGTCGGCCATCTTGCGGTTGGCCGACACGATCTCGTTGAAGGTGTCCGCGATCTTTCCGTCGACGCCGGTCCAGGTGCTGGGCAGCTGAACGCCAAAATCGCCGCTCCGCACTTGTTGCAGCGCGCGGAGCAGCTCGCGCCGGACCATGGCGGTGTCATCCATTCCGGGGCTGGCCGATGCGGGAAGACGGGGCCGGGTGATTCGGGTCATTGTGGGACCTCGGAAAGCCCAGTTGAAACGAGTGCTTCCACCTGCCAGGCAGGTGGGGCGTAGCACGAGAAACGAACTATCGGTGGGGCTGGATGAACGGGCAAGCCAATCAGAGCGAGGCGCAGCCGGCTGCTCCGTTTTGGTGCAACCACGCTGCTTCCACAGCGGGAAGACCGGATCAGTTGCTGATCTGGATTCCGGTTCGGAACAAGGTGTCCGTGGTGTTGAACCCCTCGGGTGGTTCGCCCCGGTAGCGCACGATGTATCCCACCTTGATCGCGATGCCGCCGGTGATCGGCGCCACCAGAGCGGTCTCCGTGTTCAACCGGTAATCACTGGACGTGTCGAAGTTCGGGATGAACTCCAGGATCTGCTGGAGGTAGGCTTTCTCCGAAAAGGCGTGCCGGTAGTCGCCCCCCAATCGGCCGGAGGGAAAGTTGTCGGCTTCGTCCCGGTTGATCTCCCACTCCTGATTGAGCGAGAGACCGGCGTCCAATCTGACCTTGTCTTTCGGCCGGTCCAGCACCAGAAACCCCAGACCGGTGTACTCCGCAAAGTGCCGCTTGACGCCGGCGAAGAGATTGTAGTCATAGGTTACCCCGGCAAACAGGCTCACCCGGCTGGTGAGCCCGTATTCTCCCCGGAGATCGGTCAACAACGCGTTGGCGTTCTCCTCGCCGCTGTCCTCGCCGTAGACCCACCGGAGCTCCTGCTTGAGGGTGAAGCGCGGGCTGGTCATCCACTCGATCTTTTCGCCCAGGCCCAGGGTCGTGACGTCACTGTTGCCGCCGGTGTTCACGAAACTGAGGTCCCCGGCAACCTTGAACCGCTTGGGCAGAGAGTCCTGCGCCCGGGCCGGCGCCGCCAGGGACACCGCGAATCCCAGGATCAGCGCGGCTCTCATGCGGCCCGTACCTCGGACGTGCACTGGGGGCAGCGGATGGCTCCCAGCGGAATGTTGGACTTGCAGTAGGGACACTCCTTGGTGGAGGGCGGCGCCGCTGCCGGCTGCCTTTGCAATCGGTTGGCCACCCGCACCACCAGGAAGATCGCGAAGCCCACGATCAGGAAGTTGATGATGTTGTTGATGAACAGACCGTAGTTGAGCGTGACCGCCCCGGCCCCTTTGGCCGCCGCCATGGACGGGTAGGGTGCCGGCGTGGCCCCTTCCTTCAACAACACGTACAACTGCTTGAAGTCCACCTGGCCCAGCGCCAGACCGATGGGCGGCATGATGACGTCGTCGACCAGCGACTTGACGATGCCACCGAACGCGGCCCCGATGATGATACCGACCGCCAGATCCAGCACGTTCCCGCGCATGATGAATTCGCGGAATTCCTTGAGCATGACCGCCTCGGACGGGTGGGGGACCGAACAATGACCAGTCCAACAATCTCAGTCTAGAGCAGGGAGCAGGGAGCAGGGAGCAGGGAGCAGGGAGCAGGGAGAAGGGAGCGGGGGAGGCGGGAGACGCATCGTACTCGGGATCGCGCTTCGGCCCCGCCGCTACTGCTTCCTGCTCCCTGCTGCCTGCTTCCTGCTGCCTGCTTCCTGCTCCCTGCTCCCTGCTCCCTGCTCCCTGCTTCCTGGTTCCTGCTCCCTGCTCCCTGCTCCCGGTTTTGGTCCCCCCTCCCGCCTCCCGTTGTTGAAGGTTATAATCCTATCATCCGGATGATATGATGATTATTGCCCAGCTCACCGCCCTTTCCGACCCGACCCGGGCCAGGCTCCTCATCGCCCTGGAGGAGCACGAGCTGTCAGTGCGGGAACTCCAAGAAACACTTCAACTTCCGCAGTCGACCGTGAGCCGGCACCTGCGGATTCTGGTCGAGGAGGACTGGGTGGCCGCCCGGTCCGATGGGGCCAGCCATCGGTACCGGTTTGCCGGGGCGGCGGCGGGCTCGCCTCGGGATCGGCTCTGGGCCCTGGTCCGGGAAGAGGTCGGTGCCTCGCGGGCCGCCCAAGCTGACACCCGGCGGATCCGGGCGGTCCTGGCCCAACGCCAGACCCGGTCGCGGCAGTTCTTCGCCAGCGAGGCAGGCCAGTGGGACCGGCTGCGCCAGGACCTGTTCGGCCGGCGTTACGAGCTCGAGGCGCTCCTGGCCTTGCTCGACCCCGGCTGGGTTATCGGCGATCTGGGCTGCGGCACCGGCGGCTTCGCGGCGGCGTTGGCGCCTTTCGTCCGGAAGGTCATCGCGGTGGATGAATCAGCGCCCATGCTGGACGCGGCCCGGGGGCGGCTCGCGTCCCTGCCCAACGTGGAGCTGCGGCAAGGGGAACTGGAGCTGCTTCCGGTCAACGAAGACGAGCTCGATGCGGCTGCGATGCTGCTGGTTCTGCCCTATGTTCCGGATCCGGGTCGGGTCCTGGGCGAGGCGGCGCGCGCGGTCCAACCGGGCGGGCGGATAGTGATCCTCGATCTCCAACCGCACGATCGCAGTGACTGGGAGCAGACCATGGGGCATCTCTGGCGCGGTTTCAGCCAGGGACAGATGCTGGGCTGGATCAACGGAGCGGGTTTCAGGGAGGCGCGTTATATCGCGTTGCCGCCCGTGCCCGAAGCAAAAGGGCCGGGGCTGTTCGTGGCCACGGCCAGAAAACCCGGGTAAGGAGCACTTCGATGAGCACGACTCTCGCATCGGCCCGGAAGGCCGGACGCGCCCCGTTCAAGGTCAAGGATCTGACGCTGGCCGAGTTGGGACGCAAGGAGATCCGGCTGGCCGAGCACGAGATGCCGGGACTGATGGCACTCCGGCAGGAGTACCAGGGGAAGCAGCCGCTGGCGGGGGCGCGGATCATGGGCTCGCTCCACATGACG
This sequence comes from Gemmatimonadales bacterium, assembly GCA_036396495.1. Classification (GTDB taxonomy): domain Bacteria; phylum Gemmatimonadota; class Gemmatimonadetes; order Gemmatimonadales; family GWC2-71-9; genus SZUA-320. Next base: position 2,296 of record DASWKS010000120.1, on the reverse strand, counting down.
GTGCAGACTGCCGTGCTGATCGAGACCCTGGTGGACCTCGGGGCCGACGTGCGCTGGGTCTCCTGCAACATCTTCTCGACCCAGGACCAGGCCGCCGCCGCCGTGGTGGTGGGCCCGGAAGGCAGCGCGGCGATCCCCCAGGGTACGCCGGTGTTCGCCTGGAAGGGCGAGACCCTCGAGGAGTACTGGTGGTGCACCGAACAGGCCCTGCTCTGGCCCGACGGGACCGGTCCCACCTTGCTGCTGGACGACGGCGGCGACGCGACGCTGCTGGTGCACAAGGGTGTGGAGTTCGAGCACAGCGGCCAGGTGCCCGTCTTCGATCCCGCCACCGACCCGGAGGAATGGGGTGTGATCCTCGACCTGCTGCGGAGGTCTCTGGCACAGGACCCCAAGCGGTTCACCCATGTCGCGGCCGCCATCCGGGGCGTCTCGGAGGAAACCACCACCGGGGTGCGCCGGCTCTATGAGATGATGCGGGCGGGCACCCTGCTCTTCCCGGCCATCAACGTGAACGACTCGGTGACCAAGTCGAAGTTCGACAACATCTACGGCTGCCGCCATTCGGTGATCGACGGGCTCAACCGGGCCACCGACGTGATGCTCGCCGGCAAGCTGGCGGTGGTCTGCGGCTACGGTGAGGTCGGCAAGGGCTGCGCGCAGGCGCTCCGGGGCCAGGGGGCCCGGGTCGTGATCACGGAGATCGACCCCATCTGCGCCCTCCAGGCGGCGATGGAAGGGTTCCAGGTCACCACCCTGGACGAGGTGCTGCACAGCGCCGACGTCTTCATCACCGCCACCGGCAACTTCAACATCATCACCGCCGACCACATGGGGCGAATGAAGGACAAGGCGATCGTCGGCAACATCGGTCACTTCGACAACGAGATCGATATGGCCGGGCTCAAGAAGGTGCCGGGGATCCGGCGGGTGACCATCCGGCCGCAGTACGATGAGTGGGTGTTCGCCGACGGGCACAGCGTGCTGGTCCTAGCCGAGGGACGGTTGCTCAACCTGGGGTGCGCGACCGGCCATCCCAGCTTCGTGATGTCGGCCAGCTTCACCAATCAGGTGATGGCGCAGATCGAGCTGCACCAGAACGCCGGCCGCTACCAGCGCGAGGTGTACATCCTCCCCAAGGAGCTGGATGAGAAGGTGGCGCGACTCCACCTGGACAAGCTGGGCGTGAAACTGACGGAGCTGACGCCCGAGCAGGCGAAGTACATCGGGGTGCCGCCGCAGGGTCCCTACAAGCCGGAGCACTATCGCTATTAGGCAATCACGGGGGGCCCTCGGGCTCCCCACCCCCGCTAGAATCCCAGCCGGTCATGCAGCTGCGCCAGCCGGGCCCGCACTGCGGGGTCGGCCTGGACCCAGGCCCGCTCCACCGCCGCGAGGTGCACTCGAGCGCTATCCCGATTCCGGGCGGCAGCCCACGCTTCGGCCAGGGCCGCGTGCAGCTCCGCGTGGGTGACGTAGAAGTGGTAGGAGCTGAGCAGGGTCCGTTGCAGCAGGGTGACCGCCTCGCGGGGGCGGCCCAGCTGGAGCGACATTCGGGCCCGCTCCACTACCGGCATGGTAAACCCATCGCCGGCAATGCTGCTGGCCTGCGCAAACTCCCCATAGGCGGCCGGGTGGTTCCCTCGCGCCGATTCCAGCAGCCCGCGTACGTAGTGGGGCGACTTCCAGTCCCGGATTGCGCCACTCAGGACTTTGAGTGAATCCATCTGCCCGGCAATGCTCCCCAACCGAGCCGTGTCACCCACCTCAGCCAGCGTGCTGGCGAGGTGGGTCAGAGTCCAGATCCGGGTGGTCGCCCGGCGGGCCGGCGGGCTGGTGGCCAGATCGAAGCGGGCCAAGGAATCGAACCGCGCGGCGGCTTCGCCCAGGCGTCCGTTTTGCCGCAAGGCCTGCGCTTCGCCCAGGCCGACTGTTATCGCCAGCGGGTGACCTTCGCGCTCGGCGTGGCCTGCTGAGGCGACATCGCGCCGAAGCTCGGTCGCGGTCTCCAGCGACGCCCGAAACCGGCCCTGCTGCGCCTGCGCCAGCATCCGACTCCATAACAGGTCGATCCGCTCCGACCGGCTGACCCCGACCGCGAGCCGCGCGTTATAGGCCCGCTCCGCCTCCGGGAAATGCTCCCCCCACAACAGATGTGCGGTACGATCCGAATGGCGGTTGGTGGAGCTGGTGTCCAGCGATGCGACTCGCCGAAAAAAGCCGGACGCCGCCGCGCTGTCTCCGACCTGGTCGGCGAGATAGGCAATCTGACGCCAGGGGGCCGGGTTCCTGGGCT
>DASWKS010000119.1:0-6649 GCA_036396495.1 Gemmatimonadales bacterium | reverse complement strand
GAACGCCATGTGCGTCGGCCTGCTCAAGGAGCGCGACCTGATCCGGGCCCGGGCCCGCGGGGTCGGCAACCTGCTCCTCGCCGTCGGCGCGCGGACCGGCCGCGATGGCATTCACGGCGCCAGCTTCGCCTCGGAAGAGCTCACTGCCCGGAGCGAACAGCGGCGGCCCCAGGTGCAGGTGGGCGATCCCTTCACCGAGAAGCTCCTGCTCGAGGCCAGTCTGGAGTTGATCCACGGCGGCCTGATCGTCGCCATCCAGGACATGGGGGCGGCGGGACTCACCAGCTCCTCGGCCGAGATGGCGGCCCGGGGCGGCGTGGGGGTGGAGCTCGATACCTCGCGCGTCCCGGTGCGCGAGCCCGGCATGACGCCTTATGAGATCCTGCTGTCGGAGTCCCAGGAACGGATGCTGGTGGTGGCGGAGCCGCAGCGGGTGGAAGAGGTGGAGGCGGTCTGCGCCAAGTGGGAGCTCAACGCGGCCGTGATCGGCCGGGTCACCGACGACGGGCTCTTCCGGGTCATCCACGACGGGACGGTGGTCGCGGCCATCCCGGGACGGCGCCTGGTGGATGACTGCCCGGTCTACCACCCGGCCGCGCGGGAAGCCGCCGTCGCGAAGGCACGCCGCAACCGGCGGCCGGCCGGCCAGGACCCCAATCCGTCCGACGCGCTGGAACAGCTGCTCGACGCGCCCTCGATCGCCAGCAAACGCTGGGTGTTCGAGCAGTACGACAGCAGCGTGCAGGGCAACACCGCCATCGCCCCCGGCGGCGGGGACGCCGGCGTGTTTCAGGTGCCCGGGGAATCCTTCGGTCTGGCCGTCACGGTCGACTGCAACGCCCGCGGGGTCGCGCTCGATCCCTACCAGGGAGGCCTGGCCGCCGTGGCCGAAGCCGCCCGCAACCTCGCCTGCGTCGGCGCCCAGCCATTAGGCATCACCGACTGCCTCAACTTCGGCAATCCCGAGAAGCCGGAGGTGTTCTTCCAGTTCCGCGAGGCCTGTCGCGGCATCGCCGATGCCTGCCGCGCCTTCGGCACGCCGGTGACCGGGGGGAACGTCTCCTTCTATAACGAAAGTCCCACCGGCGCGATCGATCCCACCCCCACGGTCGGCATGGTCGGCATCCTGCACGACGTGCGGCGCCGGGCCGCCAGCTGCTTCACTACCCCGGGGGACCTGGTCGTGATCGCGGGACGGACCACCGGGCACCTGGGCGGGTCGGCCTACTGGGCCGAAGTGCACCAGTTCGTCGGGGGCGCGCCACCCCCGGTCGACCTGGATCGGGAAGGACGGCTGCAGCGGTTCCTCATCGCCGCCAATCAGGCCGGACTCCTGTCCTCCGCCCACGATGCCAGCGACGGGGGCCTGGCGGTTGCGTTGGCCGAGGCCTGCATCGGCTCCCCCTACGCCGGCCGCTGCCTGGGGGCCAGGCTGGATCTGCGCGGCTATGCCGACACGATCGGCGCCACCTCGCTGCTGTTCGGCGAAGATCACGGACGGGCGGTGATGTCGCTACCATTTGAACGGAGGAAGACGCTGGCAGCGCTCGCCCGGCAGCACGGCGTACCGATCTTCGGCGCCGGCCGGGTGAGCGGGCCGGCCGATCCGCTGGAGATCCAGCTGGTGGAACGGGCCTGGGCCTGGGATGTGGCCCACCTCCGCCGGACCTACATGGATGCGATTCCGCGCCGCATGGCCGCGGTGGCCACCAGCGCGGGTGAGGGAGAGTAGCAGATGTGCGGTATTGTCGGCATCTCGGGCGTTCCCGACGCGGCCCGTCTGGCCTACCTGGGGTTGTACGCCCTGCAGCACCGGGGCCAGGAGAGCGCCGGCATCGTCGCCCTGGACGCCCAGGGCCAGCCCCGGCTCCACCGCGGCATGGGCCTGGTGAGCGATGTCTTTCCCGACACCATGCTCAAGGAGCTGCCGGGGGATGTCGCCGTGGGCCACACCCGCTACGCCACCATGGGCAGCACTGTCCTGGCCAACGCACAGCCGCTTCTCGCCAACTATCGGGGCGGGGCCTTCGCCATCGCCCATAACGGCAACCTGACCAACGCCGGCCGGCTGCGCCAAGAACTGGTCGCCGCAGGCTCGATCTTCAACTCCTCTTCCGACACCGAGACCATCCTCCACCTGGTGGCCCGGTCCCAGGCCAACGACGTCGAGTCGCAGTTGCGCGACGCCCTGTCCCGGGTCGAGGGCGCCTACAGCCTGGTGGTGACGGTGGGACGCACCATGTACGCCATCGTCGACGGTCACGGCTTCCGTCCCCTGGTGGTGGGCCGTCTGGGCGAGGGGGTGGTGGTCGCTTCCGAGACCTGCGCCCTCGATCTGCTGGGAGCCACGCTGGTCCGAGAACTCCAGCCGGGCGATTTCGTGCGCATTGCCGGCGGCGAGATCGTCCCGCTCACGCCGCTGCCGAAACGGCCGGTCAATCGTTGTGTATTCGAGCTGGTCTACTTCGCCCGTCCCGACTCCACGGTCTTCGGAGAGTCGGTGGACCGGGTCCGGCGCGAGCTGGGGCGCCAGCTGGCGCGGGAGCAGCCGGCCCACACCGGCCAGGTGGTCTTCAGCGTCCCCGACTCCGCCAACGCCATGGCGCTGGGGTATTCGGAGGTCTCGGGCATCCGGCTGGAGCACGGCCTCATCCGCAATCACTATGTGGGGCGCACCTTCATCAATCCCACCCAGGAGCTCCGGGTCGCCAAGGTGAAGATCAAGTTCAATCCGGTGCGCGAGGTGATTGCCGGCCGCTCGATCGTGGTGGTGGACGACAGCCTGGTCCGCGGCACCACCAGCAAGGGCCTGGTCCAGATGATCCGGGGGGCGGGCGCCCGCGAGGTTCATCTCCGGCTGGCGTCGCCCCCGATCACCGGCCCCTGCCATTACGGGATCGACACGCCCACGCCGGAAGAGCTGATCGCGTCCACTCATTCGCAGCAGGAGATCCGAGACTTTCTCGGAGTCGATTCGTTAGGCTACCTGTCCCTCGAGGGGATGCTCAAGGCGGCCGGACGGTCGGATCGATTCTGCCACGCCTGCTTCTCGGGCCGGTATCCCATTCCGGTGGAGGACGACATCGTGCGTCTGCGCCACGCGTCCCCCGTGGCCACGAGCTCGCCATGACGGATTCCAGCGGCCAGCTGGTCTACTACTTCGGTCAAGGTCGGGCCGACGGCACCGCCGCGATGAAGGACGTGCTGGGCGGCAAAGGCGCCGGATTGGCCGAGATGACCAACCTCGGTATTCCGGTTCCACCCGGCTTCACCATCTCGGCCAGCCTGTGCCAGGCGTACCTCGAATCGGATCAGTTCCCGCCCCGCCTCAAATCGCAAGTGGAGCAGGCGCTGCAGCGGATGGAGGCGCAAACCGGACGGGCCCTCGGCAGTCGCGAGCGCCCGCTCCTGGTCAGCGTTCGCTCCGGCTCGGCCCTCTCGATGCCGGGCATGATGGATACGATCCTCAATCTCGGCCTCAATCACCGGACGGTCGAAGGCCTGGCCGCGGAGAGCCAAAACCCGGCGTTCGCCTGGGACTCCTATCGCCGCTTCGTCCAGATGTACGGCAGCGTGGTCTACGACGTTCCCAAGAAAGAGTTCTCCGACCGGCTCGACGCCCGCCGTCGGGCCCAGAAGGCCGCCCGCGATATCGATCTGTCGGCGGAGCAGATGCAGGCGATGGTCCAGGAATTCAAGGACCTCGTCGCCAAGGCCACCGGCAAGCCTTTTCCCGACGATCCGGTCGCCCAGCTCTGGGGCGCCATAACGGCAGTGTTCGAGAGCTGGAATACGCGGCGGGCGCGCGACTATCGCGCCCTGCACGACATCCCCGACAGCCTGGGCACCGCGGTCAATGTGGTCACCATGGTGTTCGGCAACATGGGTGAGGACTCCGCCACCGGCGTCGCGTTCACCCGCAATCCTTCGACCGGGGAAAACACCCTCTACGGCGAGTTCCTCACCAACGCCCAGGGTGAGGACGTGGTCTCCGGGGCACGGACTCCGGAGCCGATCAGTGCGCTGGCTCAGAAGCTGAGTCCGGCCTACACCGAGCTGCACCGGGTGGCTCGCACCCTGGAGCGGCATTTCCGCGACGTGCAGGACCTGGAATTCACCATCGAGCGGGGCCGGCTCTACATGCTGCAGACCCGGCGGGCCCAGCGCACCGGCCACGCCGCGGTCCGGATCGCCTGCGAGATGGTGGACGAGGGCGTCATCTCGGAAGAGGAGGCGGTCGCCCGGGTTCCGCCCAACGACTTGAACCAGCTGCTCCATCCCACCATCGACCCCAAGGCCAAGCTGGACCTGCTCACCACCGGCCTGCCGGCATCGCCGGGGGCGGCGTCGGGCCTGGTGGTGTTCAATGCCGACCTGGCCCAGGAACGGGGCCGCCGCGGCGACGCCGTGATCCTGGTGCGCCCGGAGACCAGCCCCGAGGACTTCCACGGGATGGTCGCGTCCAAGGCCATCCTGACCGCGCGGGGCGGGATGACCTCCCATGCGGCCGTGGTGGCCCGCGGCATGGGCATTCCCTGCATCGCCGGCGCCCAGGAGGTCCAGGTCGACGAGGAGGGCGGCTGTTTCAGCGTCAACGGCCGCTCGGTGCAACAGGGAGACTGGATCACCATCGACGGCAGTACCGGGCGGGTCTTCCTGGGCCAGGCCGGGCTGGTCCCGCCGGCCCTGGGCGGCGATTTCGATCGCCTGTTAGGCTGGGCCGACCGGTTCCGCCACCTCCGAGTGCGGGTCAACGCCGACACGCCGGCCGACGCCCACCGGGGCCGCGATTTCGGAGCCGAGGGCATCGGGCTCTGCCGCACCGAGCACATGTTCTTCGAAGGCGAGCGGATCACCGCGGTCCGGGAGATGATCCTGGCGCAGAACGAAGCGGGCCGGAAGGACGCCCTGGCCAAGCTGCTCCCCATGCAGCGGGGCGACTTCGAAGGGATCTTCCGGGCGATGGAGGGCTTCCCCGTCACTATCCGGCTGCTCGATCCGCCGCTGCACGAGTTTCTGCCCAAAGACGACCGGGAGATCGAGGGCCTGGCCCGTGAAATGGGCAAGGACCCCAAAGACATCCGCCGCTTCATCGACGCCCTGAGCGAGGTGAACCCGATGCTGGGGCTGCGGGGCTGCCGCCTGGGGATCATCTATCCCGAGATCACCCGGATGCAGGTGCGGGCCATCTTCGAGGCCGCGTGCACGGTGGCGGGGCGCAAGGGACGGGTCCAGCCCGAGGTGATGATTCCACTGGTGGCGCACGTGCACGAGTTCCGGCGCCAGGCGCTACTGGTCCGGGAAGTGGCGGAACAGGTGTTCCGCGAGCGCCAGATCACGGTCCCCTTTCTGCTCGGCACCATGATCGAGCTGCCCCGCGCCGCCCTCACGGCGGATGAGATCGCCCGGGAAGCCCAGTTCTTCTCGTTCGGCACCAACGATCTGACCCAGACCGCCTGGGGATTGTCACGCGATGATGCCGGCCGGTTCCTCCCCTTCTACATCGAGTCCGGCATCATCGACGACGACCCATTCCAGGTGCTGGACATCGCCGGGGTCGGCCGGCTCATGGCCATGGCCGTCAAGCTGGGACGAGAAACCCGGCAGGATCTCAAGCTGGGCATCTGCGGGGAGCACGGCGGGGAGCCGGGCGCCATTTCATTCTGTGAAGCCCAGAAGATGAACTACGTCTCCTGCTCGCCGTTCCGGGTTCCCATCGCCCGCCTGGCCGCCGCCCAGGCGGCGCTGGCGGAACGGGGGACGATGATGCGCACCCGAGGGACCCTCTGATGGCCGCTCCGGTCGTGGGAATTCTGATGGGCTCGGCGAGCGACTGGGAGGTGATGCAGCAGGTGGCCAAACAGCTCTCCGACTTCGACGTCGGCTGGGAAGCGAGGGTCATTTCGGCCCATCGCACTCCCGATCTGGCGGATGAATACGCGTCGACCGCCGCCGCCCGGGGCCTCCGCTGCATCATCGCGGGAGCGGGCGGAGCGGCCCATCTGGCGGGAGTGCTCGCCGCCAAGACTATCTTGCCGGTCCTGGGCGTTCCGATGCCGAGCCGGCACCTGCACGGGATGGACTCGCTCCTGGCGATGGTCCAGATGCCGGCGGGAATACCGGTCGCCACCTTCGCGATTGGGGAAGCGGGTGCCCAGAACGCCGGTCTCTACGCGGTCGCCATTCTGGCCCTGCACGATCCGGCGCTGGCGGAACGGTTGCGGACCTTCCGCGCCGCCCTCGAGGCCAAGGTCCGCGCCACCGTGCTCGCCCCGCCGGCGTGACACCCTGATGGGCGGCCCTGCGTAGGTACCTCGTCACTCGGGCCGGTTCCTGCCCGTCCTGTTCTGTCCTGTTCTGCGTCAGTTAGGGAGTGAACGACTCATGGTTCTTGGAGTGCTCGTGGTTGCCCTGATAGCTGCCCCGCCCGTTGGCGATCCGGCCTGCGTCACCAGTGCCAGCGCTGCGTCGCTGGCCAAGCGGGCCAGCCCGCTCGATTCGGTGTCGTTCAGTGTCGGTGCCAGCCGCGTAAAAATCTGCTACGGCCGGCCTTCTGCCCGCGGTCGCACCATGATCGGAGGCCAGAACGTGCCCCTGGGCAGGCTGTGGCGGACCGGGGCTAACGAGCCCACCATGATTCACACCACCG
>DASWKS010000118.1:0-2269 GCA_036396495.1 Gemmatimonadales bacterium | reverse complement strand
CGCGGCCCGGATCGGCGTGGACGTGAACCTGCAGACCGGCCGCTGGAGCTTCGAGCAGGCGGTACGGTATTTCATGGAGGCGGGCGGGCTCGACCGCGAGGCCGCGGAAGGCGAGGCCGCGGGTGCCGCGGCCAGCCCCTCGCAGAAGATCGGCTACATGGTGGGCAAGTGGCAGATTATGCGGCTGCTGGGCCGCTACCGCGACCAGCAGGGCGGCAGCTTCCGGCTGGGTGAGTTCCACGATCGCCTGATCAGCTACGGCAGTCTGCCGCTCTCCGTGATCGAGTGGCTGCTACTCGACGATGAATCGGCGGTGCGTCAGGTGCTCCGCTGAGCCGCCGCTGATGCCAACCAGCTGACGGAGGTGTCCTCAATGGATCTCACCCGCCGCGACTTCGCCGCCGGTCTCACCGGCGTCCTCGGCGCCCCTGGCGTGAAGGGTGGGGTTCCCGGCCTCGTCGACCACCGATCCCCGTAATTTCCCCGCCCCGATCCAATCGCTCAGCTTGATGACCGGCGGAGTCGTTCCGATTGCCGACGGAGAACGAGCGACCCGGATCGCTAAGGCTCAGCGGCTTTACCACAGCGGCGTCCGGTGGTGGCCCTCCGAGCAGACGTTCGTCATGGTGCTGCCGGCCGAGGGTGAGGTGGCCTGGGTCTGTCCCGCGTTCGAGGAAGCCCGAGCCCCGGAGCTGATCCGTTTCGGCACCGACATCCGGGCCTGGGAGGAGGACGAGAGCCCCATTTCATCTCATTGCCGGCATTTTCAAGGACCGGAGGATGGCGGACCGGATTGGCCTGGAAGAGCAGGTCCGGTTCTTTGTGATGGACGGACTCCGCCAGGCCACTCCCGGCGTCAACCTGGTTTCCGCCACACCGGTCACCGCCGGCTGCCGCATGATCCAATCGGCCGCCGAACTGGCGCTGATGCAGCGGGCGAGCGACATCACCATCGCTGCTTTCAAGGCGGCCTTCGCGACGCTGCGGGAGGGGATGACGCCGTACGACCTCGAAAACAACATACTACACCGTTCGATCAGGTCAGGATTGGCCGCATCGATCGCGAGGACCAGCGTATCGAGAACGGGCTGCAGAATTCCCCCATCGGCGGCGGCTACTGAGTATGGCCTGGAAGTCCGCGCTAGAATGGTGCCACCCGACCGGATGATCAACCTGCGGGGGGGCGCGGCTGATCGGGTTCAGCGCCGGGGGCGAGTACGGTGCGGCCGGCGGGCCCGCTGAGCCGACACCTCCTCCCACGCCACTTTCAGGGCATCCGCCAGCATGGGACGCGCGACCTCGGCCAGCCGAATGAGCACCGCGGGAGAATTCCGGTAGTGTTCGGTGAAGAAGCAGGCCCGCGGATCGAGCTGCATCAGGACTTCCCGGTCGGTGATGGTCCCGAGCTGGAGCACCAGCACCGTGTCATCATCCCGGAACCGGGCGAAGAACCGGCCTTCCAGCAGGAACGAGGGGAACCCGTATGACCGGCCCTCGGTGATCCCCGGCAGCGCCAGGATCAGGTTCCGCGCGGTCTCGACCTCGACCCCGCGTGCGTCGCCCTTGCGTTTGGAGTGCTTGGCAGGCATGGGTCCCTCGAGAGAATCTTCGGTGCAGTCTGCCCCGTATGATTGCGACGACACCCTCCCACCGCCACGCTGGAGACCCCGGGATGACGCTGACCCTGACATTCCTCTTTGCACTCGGTCCCGTGGCGGTTCCCCCCGCCGACACCATCCGGATCGAGGTCGGCTCGCCGCTGCTCGACGGCAGCGTGTACCAGCCCCACCGGGCCCGGGTTCGGGTCCACCTCAATTCGCTGGATACCCCGCCCCGATCCGACTCGGCCATCGGTGCCATTCGAAGCGATCAGCAGGGTGTTGGTCCAGAAGAGCTGCGGGATGTCCGACTTGCAGGTGGTGATGTTGTCGTCGAAGGCGGCACGGGCCGGCACCCCGGGCTTCTTGAACTCCAGGTCCACCAGCGGTAGGCCGTTCACGAATCCCACGATGTCGGGCCGGCGGGTGTAGAGGACCCCGGTCACGGTGAGCTGGTTCACCGCCAGGAAATCGTTGTCGCGGGGGTGCTCCCAATCCATCACCCGGGTCCGCTCATCGCGCTGGCCGCCGTGGTCCGGATCGTGAACCGTCACCGGGACCCCGTCCCGGAGCAGGTGCCACACCTCCCGATTGGCCGCGACCAGGCTCATGGTGGAGTGGTCCCGGGTGAGCTGGTCCATGGCGCTCGCGATCGCCTCGTCCGGCAGCCC
>DASWKS010000117.1:0-5815 GCA_036396495.1 Gemmatimonadales bacterium | reverse complement strand
CGAGCACCGTCCCGAACATGTGGGTGGCCGCGTAGATTTCCGGCTCGGTGTCGGCCCGAAGTCGGATTACCTTGGCGTAACACCCGCCTTCGAAGTTGAACACCCCGTCGTCGCTCCAGCCGTGCTCGTCATCACCGATCAACCGGCGATTCGGGTCGGCCGACAGCGTGGTCTTGCCGGTGCCAGACAATCCAAAGAAGATGGCCGTGTCGCCGGCCCGGCCGACGTTGGCCGAGCAGTGCATGGGCAAGACACCGCGCAGCGGGAGCAGATAGTTGAGCGCCGTGAAGATCGACTTCTTCATTTCGCCGGCGTAACGGGTCCCGCCCACCAGGATGATCCGCTTCCCGAAGTGCAGGACGATGAACGTGCCGGTCTTGGTGCCGTGACGGCCCGGATCGGCCTGCATCTCGGGCGCGTGGTACACCGTGAAGCCGGGCTCGAATCCCACCAGATCCGCCACCCCCGGGCGGATGAACATGTTCCGGACGAACAACGCGTGCCAGGCACTGGCCGTGATGAACCGCACCGGCAGCCGGACCGCGGCATCGGCCCCGCCGTACAGGTCCTGCACGAAGACTTCCTGCTGCGCACTGAGATGGGCCTTCACGTCCGTCAACAGCGCATCGAAATGGGACTCGGCCAGCGGCTTGTTCTTCTCCCACCAGATGCGCTCGCGCGACGCCGGCTCGTCCACCACGAACTTGTCGTTAGGCGACCGCCCGGTATGCGGGACGGTGTACCCCACAAACGCTCCCCGATTGGTGAGGTGACCTTCCTGGCGCCGAAGCGCGTGCTCCAGCAATTCGGGGTGGCGCAGGTTGGCGTGCACGGTGGAGGTCGTCACTCCCTGGCGGAGGAGGGAGACCATCTCGGTGACCAATGACGTCGCGGACATAAGCCCCCGTGGATTCGAACGCACAAGAGCGGGGAAAGATCGTCGGCGGGTAGTGGGGGCGCAAGGCGCCTGGCGCGTAAGTGATTGTTTTTAATCATGTTATGGTGTTCGCCCGGACCAGCCGTGGCGGGTTCCCACCGCGGATCCAACATCCACCAGGCGGAGCCAGTCGCGCTTGGAATGCGGCGTCGGCTCGGCTACATTCCAAGTGGGTGCCGACTGCATCATAATTGTACTGTTCCCGAATGGGGTCACTGTCAAATAACTGTTAGGCCGAACTCATTACATAGCACGGACAGGTGATGTCGCCCAGCGTCTCAAGCGTCGTATAGTAGACCGGTCGTTCGTGATTCCGTCCTTTCCCTTGGGAGTCTCCAGCAGCTTGGGGACGCTCCGAAATCGCGGATCCCGCATGATCCGCCGGAAGGGATCGACCCCGAGCGAACCGTCGCCGATCAACGCATGACGGTCGCGGCGCGCCCCGAGCGGGGTGAGGGAGTCGTTCAGATGAAGGCAGCCCAGCAGGTCCAGCCCCAGGGTCCGGTCCCACTCCTCCCAGACCTCGTCATATCGGGTCCGCAGGTCATAGCCGGTGGCGTAGAGATGGCAGGTGTCGGCGCAGAACCCGACCCGGTCGCGCACGTCGGGCGAAATGGCTTGGCGCAAGCGGGCCAACTCGGGAAAACTGGACCCCAGCGCCGTACCGGTTCCCGCTGTCGTCTCGAGCAGGACCCCCACCCATTCCGGCACCAGGCGCAGGCACTCCGTGAGCCGGTTGGCATTCCGTCGAAGCCCCGTTTTCGGGTCATCGATATAGTTGCCCGGGTGCGACACGACCCAGCCGATTCCCAGCGCTTCACACCGCTTCAGCTCGAGCATGAAAGCCGTTGTGGATCTTGCGTTTAGACCCGGGTCCGGGGAGGCCAGATTGATGAGGTACGAATCGTGCGAAACCACGCTGGTGACGTGGTTCTGTGCCAGCGATTCGCGGAACGCATTCGCGACCTCGGAGGTCACCACGGGTTCTCGCCACTGGCAGGGTGTCTTGGTGAAGATCTGGATCGCCGTGGCGCCGATCTCGGCAGCCCGCGCGGGGGCGGTGTGAAGACCGCCCTGAGTCGAAACGTGGGCCCCGAGCCGGAGCTCGCGAAGCCGATGCTGCTTCATCCGCTGACTTTCGTGGAGGAGGAGTCCCAGGACGTGACGCCCGAGAACACCATCATTGCTCCGACCCCGGCGGAACCTCGCCCCCGGCTCCTGCTGGTGGGTGATGTCGGCGTGCGGCCTGATGGACTCGAGCGTTCCCTGATCCGGGCCGGGTTCGAGATCGGGGAAATCTCGCTTGGATCGCCGTTGACTTCGCGCCCGGACGTGGTCCTCCTGACCGCCTCTGGCGAGCTCGACGCTGTGGGCGCGCTCGAGGTGCTGCGCCAGACCCTCCCGGCCGGGCTTCCCGTCGTGGTGGCGCTGGACGCGGGCGACCGCGCCAGCGTGGTCCGCGTGCTCGACGCCGGCGCCGGCGACGTCATCCCCGGGCCGGTCCACTTGCCGGAGCTGACCGCCCGGCTCCAGGCCCGCGTGGCGGGCTGCCGCGAAACGGCCCGGGCCATGGCCCTGACCGACCAGGCCTCACGGTTGTTCGACATCTTCCAGGATATCGCGGTAGCGTTCCGTCCCGAAGAGATCGTCCACACGCTGGTCCAGCGGGTAGGCGACGTCCTGGGGCTGGCCCACTGCGCCTGCATCTTCACCACGCCCGGCCGGGATGAAGGCCGGATGATCGCGCTGCACGAAAACCCCAAGGTGCGCGATGTGCCGGTGGATCTGACCCGCTATCCGGAGGTGGTCGAAGCGGTGCGCTCCGCCGGCACCGTCTTCGTGCCGGATGTGGCCACCCATCCGTTTTTCCTGAAGGCTCGCACCCGCGCGCAACAGTCCGGCGTCACCATGGATGTGCGGAGCGCGGCCGCGATCCCGCTCGGCCTGCAGGGACGGACCATCGGTGCCGTGGTGATCCGGTCCCGGGCATCGGAGCTGATCCAGCCCGAGCAGCTGCGCTTCGCCGAGCGCCTGGTGCGGGGCACCAGCCGGGTGCTCGAGAGTCTGGAGCGGCGCGCCGCCATCAACCGGCGCCAGGTCTCGGGTGATGTGACCGATCCGCTGACCGGGTGCGCCAGCCTGGATGCGCTCGATCGCCGGCTCAAGGAAGAGTTCGAACGGGCCCGCCGCTACGGGCTCAGCTTCAGCATGGTGCTGCTGGACGTGGATGGATTGGCCGCGATCAACACCCGGTACGGCATGGAGGCAGGTGACCGCACCCTGGCCGATCTGGGTGCCATCCTGCAGCGCGAGATCCGGGGCCCGGATTTCGTGGCCCGGTACGGCGGGGATGAGTTTGCGCTGGTGCTGCCGGAAACGTCGCTCGATGGGGCCCGCCGTTCCATCGACCGGGTCCGGAACCGGGTCGGCCAGCACCCGTTCATGGGTCTGGTCGCCGACGAACGGCCGACCCTCTCGGCTGGCGTCGTCACCTATCCCCATCCGGCCGCGGTGCACACGGAGGATCTGTTCGCGTTGGCCGAGTCGGCCCTGCTTCGAGCCAAGGCGGAAGGTGGGGAGCGAATCGGGGTGGCGGAAGCCGCGTAGCTGCCTTCGGCAGTCGAAGGCAGTCGAAGACAGTCGAACCCTGGTCGAAGGCGGTTTGCTCCCAGCCGCTTTCGACCTTTCGTTTTTCCTACCGTCTTCGACCGCCTTCGACCGCCTTCGACTGTTTCGACCGCCTTCGACTGTTTCGACCGTCTTCGACCGCTTTTCAGAAATCGAGGTTCCAGACCAGCAGGTTCCAGTGCAGGATGAACCAGCCGAAACCGAAGCAGGCCAGGGTGAGCGCGGTGTACTTGAGCCGGGCGAGACGGCTGGTGCCCCGGGTCCAGGAGCGCACGCACGCCACGATCACGGCCACGCTGCCGAGCAGGCCCAGCACAGCCAGCACGTGGCTGCCGCGGAGCAGGGGATCCATACCGCTGTCGAGCTCGATCTTTTCCCCGAGGGCCAGGGAGAAGATGGTGGCAAAGGCTCCGATGAAGGCCAGGTCGAGGAGGGCGACCACTCGGGTCAGGGCCCGGAGCCGGCTCGAGACACCATCTGCCGGAACCGGCTGGCGGTAGCGGCGGCGGATGAGTCCCGCCACCGGCCACAGCACCAGGGTCGCGGCGATGACGCCGAGGCAGCTGCCGATCAACCAGTAGTTCCGGCGCACATCATCTCTTGCGCCGGCTTTGTGCAGTTCATGACCTCCCAGAAGCGCCATCCGGATCACGCGCCCGCCGCTGTCCGTCACGAACCCGATCCGCTCACTGCCATCCTCGGTCCGGAAGACCAGTGAGCCGATGGGGTACCACCGGACCGGATTACCGTTCGCCCCGGTGAGAAATGGGACCTGGACGCTGCCGTCCCGGTTTGCCTGGACCGAGAGCGGCAGCGCCAGCGAGGCCACTCGAAACAACGTGGTCTCACCCCGGCGCGAGAGCAGATACGGGCCGGTCACCTTCTCGGCTTCTTCCCGCCGGTTCGCGATCACCGGTTCCAGCGGCTCGCGCCGGGGGAAGTACCGGGCCAGGAAGGCGTCCCGCACCGCTTCCCGGATGCCATACAGACCGCCGCCCGAGCCGGCGCTGTTGACCGAGATGAAGAACCCGACGGCGTCGTCCAGCAGGAGCGACATGTGGCTGTGGAACCGGCTGAGATCGCCGCCGTGGCCGATGATCCGGTAGCCGTCCCGCGATTCCTCGAAGAAACCGAGCGCCATCCCGGTGACCGCCGGATGGGTCCGGAACTGGGTCGTCGCCATGAAGCGGGCGGTGGTGTCGCTCAGAATGCGGCGGTCCTGATAACGGCCCAGCTGCAGGTGCGCGATCATGAACTGCGCCATGTCCCGGGCCGTCGACGAGAGGTTGCCGGACGGCTCGCCCTGCAGCACTTCGAATTCCTTCACCGAGTCGGAGGCGACCCGATACTCCTTCGAGACCAGCGGCTTGAAGTGGGGGGGCAGGGGCTCGGCGAAGGACGAGTGCCGCATGCCTAACGGTTCCAGGATGTGGGCCCGGATGTACTCGGCGAACGGCACCCCGGACACCCGTTCCACGATGTATCCCGCCAGGTCCGCGCCGTAGTTGGAGTAGGCGGTCACGGTGCCGGGACGGTAGATCTGGTGGGGGACCGCCCGCATGACCCGGGCGAGCGGTACCGACTGGCCCGAGTCGGCCGGCAGCTGTTTGGCCGACTCCTCGAACCCCGCCGTGTGGGTCATCAGGTGCCGCAGCGTGATCGGTTCGGGAAAGCGTTTGGGCAGCTCGAAATCGAGATAGCCGGCGATGTCCCGGTCGAGGTCGAGCTTGCCCTGTTCGACTAGCTGCATCACGGCGGTGGCGTTGAAGGTCTTGGAGATGGAGGCGACCCGGAACAGCGTGGTGTCGGGCGAGGGAGCGATCCGGCGGGCCACATCCGAGTAGCCATACCCCTTGGCCAGGAGCAGCTGCCCATTCTTCACCACGGCGATCACCGCCCCGGCGATGTCAAATCGCTTGAGCTCCCACGAGACCAGGCCGTCGAGGAACGGCTCCAGGTCTTCCCGGGTGAGGACGCGCCGGGGAGCGACGGAGTCCGGGACCACGGGGGATGACGACGGGCTCTGCGCCGCGAGCGTCAGGGGCATGACGACAGTCGCGAGCAGCGATCGCAGGAACACGGTTCGGCGCTCCACTTGGGGGTAGCGAATTGTATCCCGAATGGTATGCAGCAGCCAGCGCCCAACTGGGCGCTGGCTGGGTCGAAAGGGTCGAAGGCGGTCGAAGACAGTCGAAGACGGGAGGAAAAGCGAATGGTCGAAAGCGGTCAGGAGCAACCCGCCTTCGACGG
>DASWKS010000116.1:0-2802 GCA_036396495.1 Gemmatimonadales bacterium | reverse complement strand
CGTCCGCCCGTCCGCCCGTCCGCCCGTCCCGTCCGCCCGTCGCTTGCGTCAAGTCGTTGCCCTGACTAAAATTGAAAGCTCTGCACTAACCAGGGTTTAGGGGGTAGCGAGTGAAGGTTCGGTCCAGCGTCAAGCCAATTTGTGAGCACTGCAAGGTCGTCCGGCGGGCAGGTGTCATCCGGATCATCTGCAGCCGCAATCCGAAGCACAAGCAGCGGCAAGGGTAGCCATGGCACGTATCGCTGGGGTCGATCTCCCGCGTGAAAAGCGAGTCGAGGTCGCGCTCACTTATATCCACGGCATCGGCCGTCCTACCAGTAACCGCCTGCTCGACGAGTCGGGGGTCAGTCCCGATACCCGGGTGCGCGATCTCTCCGACGCCGAGGTGGCTCGGCTGCGTCAGATGATCGAGCGCTCGGTGCGGGTCGAAGGCGCGCTGCGGACCGAAGTGGCCATGAACATCAAGCGGCTGATGGACGTCGGAAGCTACCGGGGCTCACGCCACCGGAAGGGTCTGCCGGTCCGGGGCCAGCGTACTCATACCAATGCCAGGACCAAGAAGGGTCCGCGGCGCGCCATCGCCGGCAAGAAGAAGGTGACGAAGAAGTAACCGATGACCAATCCGACTCCTGCTACTCCCACTGGCTCCACCCCGGCCGCGGCTGCTCCCAAGCCGGCCGCCAAGCGCTCCAAGAAGGTCGTCGAGTCCGAGGCCATCGTGCACATCTCGGCCACCTTCAACAACATGCTCATCACGATCACCGACACCAAGGGCAATGCGATCGTGTGGAGCACCGCCGGCAAGGCGGGGTTCAAGGGCTCCAAGAAGTCCACCCCGTTCGCCGCCACCGTCGCCGCCGAGAACTGCGGCCGGGAGGCGTACAACCTGGGCGTGCGCCGGGTGCACGTCCTGGTGCAGGGCCCGGGCAGCGGGAGAGAGTCGGCCATTCAGGCCCTGGCCTCGGCCGGCCTCAGGGTCGCTTCCATCAAGGACGTCACGCCCATCCCGCACAACGGCTGCCGGCCTCCCAAGAAGCGGCGGGTCTGAGCCATGCGCTATTCCGGACCCCAGTGCCGACTCTGCCGCCGCGAAGGCACCAAGCTGTTCCTGAAAGGCACTCGCTGCCTCACCGAGAAGTGCGCCGTCGATCGTCGCCAGTACGCCCCGGGCCAGCACGGTCCCACCGGCGGCAATCGGGGCCGCAAGGCCTCGGAGTATTCCAAGCAGCTGCGTGAGAAGCAGAAGGTAAAGCGGATCTACGGGCTTTCGGAACGCCAGTTCCGGAGCACGTTCGATGAAGCCGCCCGGCGCCCCGGCGTCACCGGCACCAACCTGCTGCAGGAGCTCGAATCCCGGCTCGACAACGTGGTGTATCGGATGGGCTTCGCCGTCAGCCGGCGACAGGCCCGCCAGCTGGTGCGTCACGGGCACATCCAGATCAACGCCAAGCGGGTGAGCATTCCCTCCTACCGGGTCGAGCCCGGTCAGGAAGTGCGGGTCCATCCGGAGAGCCGGGAGCTGGTGCCGATCAAGGTGGCGAAGGACTTCGCCTCCCGCGGTGCCCCGCTCGCCTGGATCAGCGTGGACCTGGAGAAATCGGCCGGCCGGATCACCGAGCCGCCCAACCGCGATCAGATCCCGCTCAATGCCCAGGAGCAGCTGATCGTCGAGTTGTACTCCAAGTAAGAGAGACGGAACCCAACGATGACGATCGATCTCACCGGAATGGTCCGCCCCCACCTGGTCGAAATGACCAAGCGGGAGGACAACCCGAATCTCGCCGAGTTCCGGCTCCAGCCGCTGGAGCGGGGCTTCGGTCATACCCTCGGCAACGCCCTGCGCCGGATGCTGCTGTCGTCGCTCCGCGGCACCGGGGTGTGGGCCTTCCGGCTCGACGGCGTGGTGCACGAACACCAGACCGTAGGTGGGGTGCTGGAGGACGTGCACCAGATCATCCAGCGGCTCAAGGCGCTGACCCTGGTGCTCGACGAGCACGCCGACGACGCGGTGCTCCGGATCCGCAAGGCCGGTCCCGGGCCGGTGCTGGCCCGCGACATCCAGGACCATCCCTCGGCCCGCATCGTCAATCCCGATCACCTGCTGTTCACCCTGCAGGACGACCGGGAAGTCTCCATGGACCTGTACGTCAACAAGGGCCGGGGATACGTCGAGTCCGAGATGCACCCGATCGACCGGTCGCTGCCGGTGGATACCGTGCGCATCGACGCCATCTACAATCCGGTGCGTCGGGCCAACTTCACCGTCACCGAGACCCGGGTCGGTCAGCGTACCGACTACGACCGGCTCGCCGTCATGGTGGAGACCAACGGCACCATTACGCCGGAAGACGCCATCGCCTACGCGGCCGCGCTCTGCCAGGAGCATTTCCGCTACTTCGTGGAATTCGGCAAGGTCCCCGCGGCGCGGCCGGCTCCCACGGAGGCTGGCGTGGTTCCCGGCAGTCTCCGCCAGCAGCTGGGCCGGCTGATCGACGACTTCGGCCTCTCGGTCCGCTCGCTCAACAGCCTCAAGAACTCCAACATCCGCACCCTGCGCGACCTGGTGGAGTTCACCGAGGACGATCTCCTCAAGGTGAAGAATGTGGGCGAGAAGGCCCTGGCCGAAATCGCCGACCTGCTGCAGCGCGAGGGACTCAACTTCGGCATGGTGTTCGAGGAGTCGGGCGGCGAGCTCCGGATCGTTCACCCCGGTACTCCGCCCATGGCGCAGACCGGTAGCAGCGAGGAGATGTAAGGATGCGGCACCGCGCCAAGGGCCGGCAGCTGAGTCGAACGGCCAGC
>DASWKS010000115.1:0-2147 GCA_036396495.1 Gemmatimonadales bacterium | reverse complement strand
GCGCTACCAGCGAGGCGAAAGGCCGACCATACTGTGGCGACCGCGAGAACAACGATGGCACCGCACGAGATCCAGAACGACGGGTCCGGCCCCGACTCCCTGATCCCAGGTGCAGCCCTGCCGCGACGGTCGGGGCTTAGGCGGCTTCAGCAGCAGGCTGAATTGCGCAGCGTCCCGGGACTGTCCGGCTCGAGTCGGGCCGTACCGCATTGAAGATCATGAGACCTGCCCCAGCGGTGTCGGATCGAAACCGCATCATCAGTCCTTGCCGACCGCCGGCCGGCCAGAAGGTGAGCCGGAACCGCACATTGTCCTTTCCAGAGGTGTCACAATAATGCTCTGGCGCGCCTAACCGAGCCGATACGAAGGCAACGAGGGACTGGGCGGCCAGCCATGACTCCAGGCCCACGTGGACCGCGGTGACGCGCGATCCGGGTGATGGCACGTCGGCTTCCGAGACCAAGTGGGGGCTGACGACGAGGTAGAGGCCGCGGCAGCCCGGGGCAGGCCGCGCGGTTGAATCCCCGTAGCCGACGTAGGGCGCCACGGTGAGATGGTATCGCTCTGCGGGAGGAGCGGCCCGCGAGCCCAGTCGGACACCAGGGAGAACACTATCCAGCAGCGGATTGAGGACTGCGTAACCCTCCGGCAACCCGCCGCCACACGCGGTCCCGAGGGCCATCAGGATGACCACCCAGAGCGACCTTGGTCGGCGCAGCCACGGCTTAGGTGGCGTGCGGACTTTCCGGGTACCCGATCTCGTCGACGTCACTCGCGAGCGTTCCCAGATCAAGGTCGGGATTGAGCCGCCGCACCAGGCCCGCTGTGAGTGATCACCTGAGCCGTTCCGCATCGAAGCCAGCATCTCGCCCGGCGCCCATTGGAGTCGAAGGAGTAATACCGCGCTTCCCACTCAGGCGCGACAGCACCGCGTCCAGCATCGCCCGCGCGCGAATCCAGCGCCGGAATGACGGGATGCCGGGAAGGCGGTTGAGGTCAGGAACAAGGTCGGCGAGCACATGGGCATTGCCCTGGGCGGCACGGACAAAGACCGGCTCACCGGAATCTTCAACGCTCTGGCTGAGGGCGGCAAAATCCAGATGCCGCCGACGAGGCAGCCCGGGGGCGCGGATGTGGGCTGGCTGACGGACCAGTTCGGCATCAACTGGACGGTCAGTATCGATAAGGGGTAGGGCGCCTGAAGGTCATGGCCGGCATGCCACCGGCTGGTATCGGCTAAACAATGGCGGCGCCCTGTTCCACCAGAAGCTCCCGTAACACCGATCGATGGCAGCGGGCCTCGAGCTCACAGTAACAGCCGAGTGAGAAGTTGGCTGTGTGGGAGAAGGCGGCGAACACCTCGAGGATGCGACGACCGGGCGGCTTGGCTAGTTCGGCGCGGTATCGACGCCTGAATCGCTGCCACTCGGCGTCCGTCTGGGCGGTGCGGGCCGCCTGGACGAGGGCTTCGGTGGGGGCAAGTTCCGGCAGCCAAATGTCGTAATAGTCCGCGCGAGCAAAGTCTTGCTTGGGGACCCCGCGCGGCGGGCGTCGCACCGTACCGATCCGTACTCCTTCGCCAGGAGCGCGGGGCGATCCGAGTCGAACGATCCGAATGGGCATGGGCCACCAGCAGTCCGGGTCAGCCTTCCGCGCCACCTAACGGAAAAGCCTTAAGGTCTGAGCGCGGTCACCCTTACTCTGGTAAGCTGCTACGGCTTCTTGGTCGGTGCCTCGCTACCAATGTCGCGGTGTAGCCGCCAGACACCGTCAGCATCTTTCCGCCAGAGCACCATGTAACTCCCGGCGGCAGACCGGGGGGTGCTGTCGGTCTTGCTCATCCCTTGGTAGCTGTAGTGACCGATTTCGACGGCGTAGTCGCCAGCGGCGAAGACTTCGTCAGTGATGTCTTCCCGGGTCGTGACGGCGAGCGTATCGAACTGCGCTTGCATCGCCTTGGTGATCCCATCATGGCCCCGGAACCAGTCACCACTGGGCTGTACCTGGGCGCCGTCTTCGGTGTACAAGGCGGCGACTCCAGCCGCGTTACCGGCGAGGAAGGCGGCCGACCACTCCCGCTCCCGGGCCTGAATTGCGTCTCGGAGCGCGGTCGGGTCAGCTGATGCTTCCGGCGCATTGGCCGGCGC
>DASWKS010000114.1:0-6852 GCA_036396495.1 Gemmatimonadales bacterium | reverse complement strand
ACGGCCCGGGAGATCTCGACCGCCTCGAGAATGAAATCGTGGGCCAGCCGCCGGCCGAATCCGCCGCCTAACAGCGTCACGTTGATGGTGACCCGCTCGGGCGGAATGCCGAGCAGCTTCGCCACCTCCGTCTGGGCCCCGTTGGGCGACTGGGTGCCGACCCAGAGCTCGCATCGGTCGGCTCGCACGTCGGCGACGCAGCACAACGGCTCGATGGCGGCGTGCGCCTGGAAGGGCCAGCGATACTCGGCCTCCATCCGCCGGGCCGCCCCTGCCAGGGTGCTCTGCATATCGCCCGCGGTCCGGGCCCGGCGGCCGCCGGCAGCGATGGCGCGCTCCAACCGGCGCCAGTAACCGGCGCTATTGGCGGCCGGATCGGGCTCGGCTTCCCACTCGATCCGCAGCGCATCCCGCCCGCGTACCGCGGTCCAGGTGTTGGCCGCGACGACGGCGATCCCGTTGGAAATCGAAACCACCCGGTCGACTCCCTCCAGGGCGCGGGCGGCTCCGTCGTCCACCTGGAGGGCTTTTCGGCCATGGGTCGGGTTTCGCGCCAGGGCGGCGAAGCGCATTCCGGGGAGCCGGACGTCGGCGGCGTAGATCGCCCGGCCCGTGATGATCTCCGGCAGATCGATTCCGGCGATCCGCTGCCCCAGCATCCGAAACTCGGCGGCCGGCTTGAGCCTGGGTTCGGCCGGTACCGGCAGGGCCGATGCGGCTCCGACCAGGGATCCGAAGCCGACCGTCCGCCCGGTGGGTTGATGGATGACGTGCCCGGCTTCGGCGCGGCAGTCGCCGGGTTCGACGTTCCAGCGGGCGGCAGCGGCGGCGATCAGCATGTCACGCGCGGCGGCGGCGGCGAGGCGCAGCGGTCGCCAGGAGGAGGATACGCTGCTGCTTCCCGCGGTCCCCATTCGGGGGAACTGCGGACCGGGCCGGGCGTGCACCACCCTGACCTGCTTCCAGTCGGCGCCGAGCTCCTCGGCCAGGATCAGAGGCAGCGCGGTGCGCACGCCCTGTCCCATCTCGGACTTGTGGGCGACGAGGGTGATGCTGCCATCGGCGCCGATCCGGATCCACTGGTTGGGCGCGAGCTCGGTTTCACCGGCGTTCAAGCGACGCACACCCTGGCCGCAACCTGGCAGTCCGAGAATGAGAGCCGCCCCGCCCAGGGAAACGGAGTGGAGAAACTGCCGGCGGGTGGGTTTCATGGCGTACCAGACCGGACGAAGGAACCCTCGCCGGGGTTACAGCTCGCAGTACTGAGTACTGAATGAGTACTGTCAGTTCACTCCTCCCGCAGCGCCGCGTTGGGATCCAGCCCGGCGGGCCGGAAGCCAGCAGGCTACCAGCGCGATGGCCACGAACAGGATGATGATGGCGGCAAAAGTCGGTGGGTCGGTGGCCCCCACCCCGACCAGCATGGTTCCCATCAGCCGGGTCAGACCGATGGCGGCGACTACGCACACCGGGAGAGTCAATGCAGAATGCCCAATGCCCAATGCCCAATGCCCAATGCCCAATGCAGAGGTATGGTGGAGGGGTGACCTTCTGCAATGGGCACTGGGCATTCGGCGCTCTGCATTCACTCGCCGCTCCGCCGAGTGCCAGTACAGGGGTCGGAGGGCTAGACCAGACCTCTGCACTGGGCATTGGGCACTCGGCATTCTGCATTCACCCCCCTCTCCCCCCTGAGTCCCTCGGCCTTTCCCGAGCCCGTCTCTCCGAAGTTGCCACGCACCACTGAAGAACCCTCATACCATCTTTCACCGAAAGTTCACCCCTCTCGGACCACATTGCGGGTGTCACCTTGAGGGGTCGAAGATCGATGGGCAGCGCCCCAAGCGCACTCGAACGCCTGCTGAACACCGAGGGCCGGCTGGATGCCATGCTGGCCCAGGAGGCACGCGACGCCGAAGCGATCCTCCGGGCCGCCCAGGAGGAGGTCGTGGAGCTGGAGCACCGGCTCGAAGCCGAGCTGGTCAGCGCCGCTCACGAGGTGGACCAGCGGCTCGCGGCCGAGCGTGACGCTCGGCTGGCCTTTATCGAAGACGAGGCCCGACGTTCGCTGGAGGTGCTGGAGTCGGTCACACCCGAACAGGTTGGCGCGCTGGCCGTCTGGGTGGTCGATCGCGTCCTCGAGTCCATCGATGGGGCGTCCGCGTGATCGTGCCGATGCTCCGGGTTCGCCTCCTTGGCCCGCGCGAGCGGCTCGAGTCGACCCTCACCGCGCTGCAGGACGCGGGCGTGGTCCATCTCGCCGATACCCGCATCAACGGCTCGGTCCGGACCATCGAGCTCTCGGAACCCCAGCAGCGTCAGATCCGCCATCTCAGGAGCATCGCAGCCGAGCTGGACGTGATTCTCAAGCGGACCAGTGGCCAGCCGTCGTCGCGACGACCGCCCGGGGCCGAGCCCCCGGCGGATTTCGCCCGCTGGGCCCGGCGAGCCCACCGGATCCGCCGCGATTTGGAGCGAATCGACGGGGCCATTCACGGGCTGGAGGCCGAGCGGGTGGAACTGGTTCGCTTCGCCCAGTTCGTCCGCGCCTTCCATGGCTTGCTGCCGGGCGGCGTCAACGGCCGGATGAAGAGCTATCACCTCGTGCTGCGGGGCGAG
The DNA here is from genome assembly GCA_036396495.1 of Gemmatimonadales bacterium. Taxonomy (GTDB): domain Bacteria; phylum Gemmatimonadota; class Gemmatimonadetes; order Gemmatimonadales; family GWC2-71-9; genus SZUA-320. The sequence goes on along the minus strand of DASWKS010000114.1, from coordinate 4,233 downwards.
GACCGGCAGGCGGTTCCCCGGCTGCGCGAGGCTCTAGCCGCCGTCATCGGCGAGGAGTTCGTGCTGGAGAGCACCCAGCTGCCCTCCGGTGAGCTGGCGGCGGCGCTGCTGGTCCACGCCGTCGATGCCACCCGGGTCGAACGCCTGCTGGCGCAGGCGGGCGTGGGCGAGCTGCCAATTCCCCCCCGCTTCGCGAGGCGTCCGCTGGGCGAGCTGCTGCCGGAGCTCGATGCCCGCCGCGGTGAGGTGGATCGGGAACTGGGAGAATTGCGCGACCGACAGGCCGGACTCACCCGGGACGAGTTGCCTCCTCTGGCCGGAGCTCGGCGGGTGGTGGCCGACCGGCTCCTGACGCTCGAAGCCCAGGCAGCGGTCGGCGCGACCGCCCGGAGTTTCGTGGTCGAGGGCTGGGTCCCCGGCGCGATGTTCGATCGGGTGGCCCGGCTACTCGCGACCCGGGCCGGTCCCGAGGTCGTCATGGAGACCATCGCGCGCGAGGAGTGGAAGGCGGAGGACGCGCCGGTGGTGCTCAGGAACCCCCGATTGTTCCGCCCCTTCGAGACCGTGACCGCGATGCTGCCGTTGCCCCGGTACGGCACCATCGACCCGACCCCCTTCGTGGGCGTCTTCTTCCCGATGTTCTTCGGCCTGATCATGGGCGACATCGGGTACGGGCTGGTCCTGGCGGTGCTGGCGCTCTGGCTTCGGCGGAGGGGAGGCCCCGGCTCGACGGTGCGGTCCATCGGTGAGGTGTTAGGTGCCTGTGCCGGGTTCTCGGTGCTGTTCGGTCTGGCCTTCGGAGAGTTCCTGGGCGACCTGGGGCGGCGCTGGTTCGGGCTCCATCCGCTGGTGCTCGACCGGGAGGAAGCGCTGTTGCCCTTCCTGGGGCTGTCGCTCGCCATCGGGTTCGTGCACATCCTGATCGGCCTGGTGCTGGGCATCGTGAACAACGCCCGGGGCCATCCCCGGCATGCCGTTGGCAAGACCGCCTCGCTCGTCATGCTGATCACCCTGCTGGTGTCGCTGCTGGCCGCGGTAGAAGTGCTGCCCGGCGGCTTCTTCACCCCGGCCGTGGTGATCCTGCTGCTGGCCTTTCCGGTGCTGGTGGTGGCCGAAGGGATTATCGCGCCCATCGAGTTTCTGTCCACCGTTTCCAACGTGTTGTCCTACGCCCGCATCATGGCGCTCGGCACCGCCTCGGTGATGATGGCGGCGGTGGCCAACCGGCTGGCGGGCACCATGGGCGGCGTGCTGGTCGGCCTGCTGTTCGGACTGCTTTTTCACCTGGTGAACTTCGCCCTGGGGATCTTCGCGCCCACGATCCACGGACTCCGGCTCCATTACGTCGAGTTCTTCGGGAAGTTCTACAGCCCCGGCGGGCAGCAATATCGCCCGTTCACCCATTGGCGGCCCGACGGCGTACGGGCCGCCTGACCGAGGGAGGTTTGATGTCTGCCGTGTGGATTGGATTGGCCGCGGCCCTGGCGATCGGCATTCCCGCCCTCGCGACCGGTTGGGCCCAGTCGCGGATCGGCCCGGCGGTGTCGGCCGCGCTGGCGGAAAAACCGGAGCTGAGCACGACGGCAGTTCTGCTGGTGGCGATACCGGAGACGATGGTCATCCTGGGCTTCGTGGTCGCCGTCCTGATCATGTTCCGCGCCGGCGCCTGACCATGGCCCTCGAGGCCCTGCTGGAAGCGCTGGAGCGTGATGCGCTGGCCGAAGCCGGGCGGCGGCGGACCGAGGCCCGCAGCGGAGCCGAAGCGCTGATCGCGCGCGCTGCCGCCGAGGTCGATCGCCGGCGGGCCCTCACTCTCGCCCGCCTCGCATCGGAGCGCCGGGCCCAGGTTGCGCGCGAGGCCGCCGCGGCATCCCGCCAGCTCAAGGGCCGGGTCCTGACAGCCCGGGCGGGTGTGCTCGGGCGCGTTTTCGGCGAGGCCCGCCGACTGCTGGCCGGCCTGGACCAGGCCCGATGGGGATCGCGGCTCCCGGCGCTGGTCGAGCAGACCCTGAGCTACCTCGACCCGTCGGACGCCGTGCTGGAGTGTCAGCCTTCGGCCGAGTCCGCGCTCAGGAAGGTCCTGGCCGATCGGCCGGGTGTGCGGGTCCAACCACGGGACGACGCCGGGCCGGGTCTGCTGGGCCGGAGCGCGGACGGGAGGGTGGTTGTCGACAACATCCTGACCGCCCGATTGGATCGGCTCCGGGACGACCTGGCCATCCAGCTGATCGCCCGGCTGGAGGGGGAGCCCCATGCGCTGGGATGACGTCAACGCCCGGGCCCGCGGGCTGGCCACCCACCTGCTGGATGAACCGAATCGGCTCCGGCTGGCGAAGGCCCGGACCTGGGACCAGCTGGTCCAGGTCGCGCGCGACGCCGGCTATCCGCTGGGAGACCGGCCCCCGGACTCCTTGGACCAGTTCGACGCGGCGGTGGGTGAAGTCACTGCGAAGCGCCTCGCGCTGTTAGGCAGATGGCTGGGGTACCGCCGCACCGCCCTCGCCGTGGTGTACGAAGTGGAGGAGCGGCAGGCGCTCCGGGCGCTGCTGCGAGGGGCGGTACAAGGCGTCTCGCCCGCCGCCCGGTTGCGGAGCGTCCTGCCGACACCGGCGCTGCCCCGCGCCACCCTGCAACAGCTGGCCCGCGCCCAATCACCGGCCGAGCTGGCGGCATTGCTGCTGCGGCACGGGCACCCGGCCGGGCGGGCGCTCGCCGCAGCGGTGGCGGATCCCCGGCCGCCCGGCCTGTTGGGGCTGGAGCTGGCGCTGTCCCGGACCTTCGCGGCCCGGGCGACGCGGGCGGCTCGGCGGGGCGGCCGGATTCTCAGGGCCTTCGCATCCTGGACCATCGATCTCGAGAATGCCTGGACCGTGTTGCAGGCGCCGGGATGGGGCGCGGAAGCCATCGCGCCCGACGGGTTTCTGGGCGGCGGCCGTGTGCTGGGGCTGGAGCGGTTCACGGCCCTCGCCCGGCTGGAGGATTCGAGCGCCATTCGGAACGGCCTGGCGGAGGCGTTCGGCGGCTCCCCGTTCGCCACCATGTTCGATGCCCATGGTGGCGACGACGCTGGATTCGAGCGCCGCGCGCTGACCGCCGAAATCGAGTGGTGCCAGCCGATGGCTCGGCTGCAGCCGCTGGGCCCGGCCGTGGTCCTGGGCGTCCTGCTCCGGATCCGGGCCGAGGCTCACGATCTCCGGGCCGCCGCCTGGAGGATCGCGCTGGCCGCCCCGACCGACGCGGTGGCGCCCTCACCCGCGGGGGCATTATGAGCGGGACGGTCGGCATTCTCTGCCGGCCTGCGACCGCGGCCGGGTTCGGCCTGGCCGGCGTCACCGCCGAGGAGATCCCCACCGGGATCGACCCTTCCCTCCGCATCGAAACCGTGCTGAGTCAGGGCGGAACTGGCGTGCTGCTGATCGAGGAATCGCTCTACGATGCGGTCGGTGCCGAGTTGCGGATCCGGCTGGAACGCTCGACTCGGCCGGTGGTGGTCCCCTTTCCCGGCCCATCGTGGGGGGCGGGAGCAGCCGCCGAGGAACGGGTCGTGGAGCTGCTCCGGAAGGCCATCGGGTACCGGGTAAGGCTCACGTGACCCCGGCCGTGGTGGTTCGCGCCGCGGGCGCGCTGGTCGAGGCCGCACCGCTCCGTCAGGCCGCGCTCAACGAGATCGTGCGGGTCGGCCCCCGCCAGCTGTTAGGCGAGGTCATCCGCCTGGACGGGGACTGTGCCACGGTCCAGGTGTTCGAGGAGACCAGCGGGCTGGCCCTCGACGCGCCGGTGCTCCCGACCGGCGCACCGCTCCTGGCCGAGCTGGGCCCCGGGCTGCTGGGATCGGTGCTGGATGGCATCGGTCGTCCGCTCGAGCTGCTGGCCCGGCGCGAGGGCGGGTTCATCGGGGCCGGTACCACGGCGCCGACCCTCGATCGGGAACGCCGCTGGGCCTTCGCTCCCTCGGTCGCAATCGGTGCGTCCGTTGAAGCAGGGGACGTCCTCGGCTCGGTGGAAGAGCGGGAGGGGATCACCCACCGCGTCATGGTTCCGCCCGGTGCCGCCGGGATGGTGACAGCGATCGCGGCGGGTGAGTTCACGGTCGAGGACGTGATCGGACAGCTGGAGGATGGAACCGCTTTGCGACTGGCTCAACACTGGCCGGTACGGATTCCCCGACCGGTGAAGCAATGGTTGCCGCCCAGCCGGCCCTTCATGACCGGCCAGCGGGTCTTCGATTTTCTC
>DASWKS010000113.1:0-8054 GCA_036396495.1 Gemmatimonadales bacterium | reverse complement strand
AGCCCTTTCCGGAGCCTCCGGAAAGGCCGCTCCCATGATGGGACCAACCAAGGCAAGGCTGCCGGGAGGAAAAGCCTCGTACGCAGTATCTACGGGCGGTTTGAGGCGGTGCAATCGGTGGAGTCGGGAGACGGCCTGCCCACCCGGATCGGCGGGCTCAGGTGGGAAGTATGATCACCCGGCCCGGCGTCCGCGGCCGCGATAGGCACCCGGGGTCATGCCGGTGGCGCGTTTGAAGGACCGGGTGAAGTGGCCCAGGTTATGGTAGCCCACGCTCCGGGCGATGCGCGGCAGGGGCTCCGGGCCGCTGACCAGCGCTTCGGCGGCCACGTGAATCCGGAGGTCCCGCACGTACTCGGTCATGGTGACGCCAAAGGCGCGGCGGAACGCGCGCGAGAGGTGCACCGGATGGACCCCGACCTCCCGGGCCAGCTCACCCATGTGAAGCGGTTCCCGGTACCGTTGGTGGACCAGCCCGACCGCCCGCCGCAGCCAGCCGGGCATCGGCCGGGACGGGGCCTCCGTCGAAATGACCCGGCGCAGCTCGGCCAGGAGGGTGAGGGTGAGTCCGCCGATGGCCATCGCCGAGGCCAGGCCCGGTCGCACCGCTTCCACGTGAATCTGGCCCACCAGGGTGTTGATCCGACCCGCGCTGACGTACAGGGCCGGGCGCCCATCCAACCCGCACTCCCGCATTCGGGTCGCCCAGGCGCCGCCTAACCGGATCTCGAAACACCGGGTCAACCCGGACACGCCGCTGCGGCGCTTGAGGTTTCTGCCGTCCTCGGAGCGAATCACCACCGCCAGGGGGGGCACCGGCGTCACTTCCGGCTCGTCGGCCTCCACCAGCAGGCCTTCCAGCACCATGGTCACGGACGGGGACGGTGGCGCCCCGACACTGGCGACGCCGTAGGAGGTCTCCTCCAGCAACAAGCCGTTCAGATCGTGTCCCGCTTCAGGAGGCGGCTCGAGTCTTAGAATCACGCTGCCTCACAAGCGGGCGGACGTTTCACGCGGTGAACGCCGGCTGTCACGCACGACGTTATTCCCATACGACGCTCGGAGGGCGTGAATCGTTGCGATTCAGGGAGGAACTACTGCGGAAGCGGCGAAACTGCTGGGGCCGTCGACTGGTACGATCGGCGCCACTCCAGAAAGCCCCGCCAGGCCAGGAGCAGATACACGAAGTAGAGGAAGGCCGTCAGCGGCAGGCCTCGGTTGAGAAACACGATGACGTACGCCACATCAAGGGTGACCCAGATGGCCCAGTTCTCGACGTACTTCCGCGTCATCATCCACTGCGCCAACAGGCTTCCCACCGTGAGCAATGAGTCGATGTAGGGCAGCGCCGCATCGGTGTTCTGGAAGAGCAGGGTCCCCAGCAGACCGGAGCCGGCCGCCCAGATCACCAGCAACACCGGCCACAACCATCGCGGCGTCAGCGAGACTTTAAGCTCGGTCCGATCCACGCCGCCGAAGAGCCAGTGATACCAGCCATACACCGAAATGGCCGCGTAGAACACCTGCAGCCCCATATCGGCGTACAACCGTTCCCGATAGAAGATGACGAAGTAGAGGGATACGTTGATGATCGCCGTGGGCCAGCTCCAGATATTCTGCCGGACGCTGAGCCAGACGCTGACGATGCCGAACAGGACCGCGACGACTTCCAGGGGACTCAGGCCGACCCCCCCTTCAAGGGCGATTCCACCATCCCGTCATCCGGGCGTAGCGCCCGCCGGGCGACAGTTCACCGAAATTCACTCCGGCGCCGATCACGGTCCCATCGGCCAGAATGCCGGCCCACTGGAACCGCACCCGATCGAGCACCACCTCCACCGGCCCCCTCAGCTCCAGACGCGAGCCCGGCAGGAACTGCTGCGCGCCAGCAATGTACCCGCCCAGCCCGGCCGGCCCTTCGGCTATGCCCAGATGATCCGCGAAGAGGGAGCCATCCTCCCAGCAGTCGGCGATGAGCTCGGCCCGCCGGACTGGATCGGTTTCGCCCCAGGCCGCGATCCAGGCGGCGACCGCCAGCCGGGCGATCGGCAACATCTCCTCGGCGGTCGCCACCCCGCGCAGCCGGGAGAGATAGTGGGTCCAGCCCAGCTCGTGGCCGGTGCGAGCGGAGTCGCTCGGAAGTCCGTCATGCCGCAGCACCACGCGGGTTGCGGAGCCCTCGCCGATGAGATCGATGGTCACCGTGGTGGATCCGGGCGCCAGCTCGGGATTGCCAGCGTAACCGTCGCTGAACACCAGCCGGCGATCCGGGATTCGCGCCACGATGTGACCCTCGGCTGATTCGCCGTTCGGATACGCCACCCGGATCGGGGCCCCGACCGCGTCACCCAGCTCGGCCCCCTCGCCCATCCAGGCCCGGAACCGCGCCGGATCACTCAGAAAGCGGTAGACAGTTGCCGGGGTTGCCCGGATCAGGATCTCGAGCTCGAGCACAATGGGATCAGCCATGACGCGACTCCTCCGCTTCGGCCAGTTCTTTGAGCCGGGTGAGCCTGCCCCGCCACTCCCGCTCCAGGTATCCGCGCAGCGCGCCGAGTCCCTGTTTCCGGGCCCGGTACCAGCGCACTCGGCCCGGCGTCGCGGAGCACCTTGAGGGTCACGAGTCGTGAGAAGGTGCTCTGATTCCTGATCGAGAATCATCCGCAGATAACGCGGATGGCGCAGATAAAAAACAAACGCTTTGGGAACAATGACACGTTAGGTGTTTTTGGGCGTTTTGATTGGTGCAGTTATCTGCGCCATCCGCGTCATCTGCGGATAGTTTTTCGATCGCGGAACCGGATGTCCGCTACTTCGAGGCCCCCCGCGGCTCAGGGACGGCCAGCCTCGGCCAGCTCGAGCTCTTGCGGGCGTTGCTCGTAGCCGGCGGGCGCGGCTGGCCTGGTATCGAGGTAATGCCGCACCAGCTGCGGCAGGTACACGGCGAGGGGCGTGTAGTTGAAGCCGAGAGCCGCCTTGCTCTTGCGGTTGTCGAGCGCCGACATCCAGGTGTCGCTGAACGGCGAGCAGGCGGGGAACAGATGGCGCTCTTCCAGCCGCGCCAACGGGGCCCGGGTGAGGCGCAGCCGCCCGCGCTGCCCCGGGATCGCCTGACTCACCAGCCCGAGAAACTCCTCCAGCGACACGGTCTCGTCCTGCGCCAGATTGAACGCTTCACCTTTGCCGGTACCGCTCTCCAGCAGCAGCCCGATCACCCGCACCACATCGTCCCCGTAAACATGTCGCAGGGAGAGGCCGGGACCGTCGGGCACCAGGATCGGACCGCCGTCCTGCAGCCGCAGGATGTAGCCGTGCAACCGCCCGTAGTGATCGCGCCGGCTGTTGACCATCGGCAACCGGAGCGCGGTAACGGGAAACTCCGACTCCTTCCCGGCCCGGGCCAGCGCATCCTCCGCCGCGCGCTTCTCGACTCCGTAGACCCAATTGGCGTGATCCCGGGACCCGGCCACGGGTTCCGCCAGCACCGGCCCGGCATAGTCCTCCTCGCGGGCCGGTCGGGGCGCGGCCGTGCGAACCAGGTACACCTGGCCGGTGCTGATGAAGAGATAGTGCTCGACTCGTCCTGAGAAGAGCTCGATGGCAGCCTCGGCATCGGGACCGTTGTACAGCGTGAGATCCACCACCACATCCCAGCGTCGCCGGCCCACGGCCTCCCTCAGCTCGCCCGGCGCCGAGCGGTCGGCCCGCAGCCGGTCGACCGTTGCCGGCAAGGTGTCGGGGGTGCGGCCCCGGTTGAGCACGCTGACCGCGTGTCCCGAGGCCAGCAGATGCAGCACCAGGTCGTGCCCCAGGTTCCGGGTTCCTCCCAGGATCAGCACGCGCATCACGCCTCACTCGAGCAAGCCAGCGGAAAGCTAGCCGCAAACCCCTGGCGGCTTACGACTCGAGGTCCAGGGCTCCATCTTGTGAAACGTCGCCCGGCGGCGGATCGTCGGGTTAAACCCTGCCTTCTACGGCAACGGTTTTAACCTCGGGCGCGTCCAATAATCCTGACCGCGGGAGCCGTACCGGCATGGCCGAGATCATTGAACGCCTGACGCCCCATCTCGCCGACCGGTACCGCCTCCTGCGCGTGGCCGCGCGCGGTGGCGCCTCGGTGATCGTCTACGCCGAGGACATACGCCACGATCGCCCGGTGGCGGTGAAGGTGATGAGCGGGGAATTCACCGCCATCGCGGGAGCCGATCGCTTCCAGCGCGAGATCGGGATCCTCGCCCGCCTGCAGCATCCCAATATTCTGCCGCTGATCGACTCGGGCACCGCCGACGGGCTGCTGTACTATGTCATGCCCTTCGTCCAGGGCGAGTCGCTGCGGCAGCGGTTGCTGGCGGAAGGCCGGCTCACCCTTCAGGAGGCCCTGCGCCTGCTGCTGGAGGTGTGTGACGCCCTGCAGTACGCCCACGAACAGGGCCTGGTCCATCGCGACATCAAACCCGAGAACATCCTGATCGCCAGCCGTCACGCACTGGTGGCCGACTTTGGCGTGGCACGCGCCATGAACGCGCCCCAAAGCGGCAACCAGACCACCGCCGGCATCGCGATCGGCACCCCGGCGTACATGGCGCCGGAGCAGGCCGCGGCCGATCCCAATACCGATCATCGCGCCGACATTTACGCGCTGGGCGTGGTGGCGTACGAGATGCTGGCCGGCCGGCCCCCGTTTGAAGGCGATCAGGCGGCGTTGATTCTAGCGGCCCACGTCACCCAGCCGGCGCCCCCGCTCTCGCTCCACCGGCCCGACCTCCCGCCCGGCCTCGAGCAGGTGATCATGCGCTGCCTGGCCAAACGGCCGTCCGAGCGGTGGGAGAGCGCGGGGGCGCTGCGGGACGCGCTCGAGCCATTCCTGCTGCCGAGCGGTGCGCTGACTCCGGTGGGGACGTCCCCGGTTTCGCGGGCGACCCGGTGGCGGAGGGGGCTGCTGGTCGGACTCGGGGCGGTGGCCCTGACCGCGGGGCTCGCGGCCCTCTGGCTCCGGGGCGGGTCGGGGCCGACTGTGCAGCTGGGCGACCCCCACCGGCTCCGAGTGACCGGCGATCTGGAGCTCGACCCGGTGCTGTCCCCCGACGGCCGGGCCCTGGCCTACGCGGCGGGCCAGAACGGCTCGATGCGCATTACGGTCAGGCAGCTGCCGGACGGCGATACCATCGTCATCGCGCGGGGCGTTCCGGGGAATCAGCGCTGGCCGCGCTGGAGCCCCGACGGAAGCCGGATCCTGTTTCAGGCCGGCGCGGCGATCTACACCGTGCCGGCCTTCAGCGGCACGGCTGAGGCGGTGGTCGAGGGCACCACCCGCGCGCCCCCCGGCGGGTTCGACTGGTCACCGGAGGGGAACAGCATCGCCTACGTGATGGATGGCGCTGTCTGGGTCCGGGCCGCGGATGGAGCGTCTCCGGCCCGGGAAGTCGTCCGCGACGTCCAGGCCCACTCGGTGGTCTGGTCACCGGGAGGCAAGTGGCTGGCCTACGTGCGCGGCAACGCCGATTTCGTGTTCAGCGAGACCTTTCTCGGCAACGTCGCGCCTTCGCAGCTCATGCTGGTCTCGGCCGAGGGCGGCACCCCCATCCCGCTCACCGACGGCAAGAGCCTCGCGTTGAGTCCGGCCTGGATCGATGAGCGGACCCTGGCCTTCGTGCAAGCGCGGGGCGGGATCCGCGACGTCTACCGGCTAAGGATCAACGGCCGGGGACAGCCGGTCGGCGATCAAGTGCGCATCACGACCGGTCTCGATCCTCACGGCATCGTCATCACCCCGGACCGGCGAACCTTGTCATACGCGGTGCTGTCGCACACCTCGAACGTGTGGGCCCTGACCGTCCCCACCCGGGGGGTAGCACTCATGCGCGACGCTCGCAGGGTGACCAGCGGCCGGCAGCTGGTGGAGGACCTCGATGTGCTGCCCAGCGACCGGTTCATGCTCTACGACTCGAATGTGGACGGCAGTCAGGACATCTGGCTGGTCAATCTGAAGTCGAGGCAGCCGGTGCAACTCACCCGCGATTCGACCGAGGAATTCGGCCCGGCCTGGTCCCCCACCGGGGAAGAAATAGCGTTCTACGGGGTGCGCGACGGTGTTCGGCAGGTCTTCGTGATGCGCGACAATGGGAAGGGCGCGCGCCAGATCACCTCCGACACCCTGCAGAATCACCAACCGCGCTGGTCTCCCGACGGCCAGCACCTGGTGTTCAACCGCACCACCGGCCCCGGCCTCAGTCACCTCTACATCGTGTCGCGCAACCCCGATTCGTCCTGGGGTCAGCCCCGCCGGGTGACCGAGGATCCCGGCGCCGAACCCAACTGGTCGCCCGACGGTCGCTGGATCGCCTTCGCCGACCCCGATGGGCAGATCCGGATCGTCCCGCCCGAGGGTGGCTCCTCTCAAGTGGTGGCCACTCCGGCACAGACTGGCGGGTTGCGCCTCAAGCGGCCGCTCTGGCTGCTGGATCAACCCGCCCTGTTGGCTCGAGCCGAGGCCGCCGGAGGCCAGGGCGGCATCTGGCTGATCCCCATCGGCGGTGAGGCGCCTCGCCAGGTCGCCCGGTTCGACGATCCCCAACGCCCGGTCTACCGCAACGATTTTTCCAGCGCCGGCGAGAACTTGTATTTCATCGTGACCGAGCTGTCGAGCAGCCTGTGGACTGCAGCTTTGGTCGCTGGCCGGTAGTGCTTCAACGCCACTATGACGACATCATTGCAACAGTGAGGCGACATTCGAGCGTCTGCGGCGCCGGCCTCTTGACAAATATATTTGTCTAGACTATCCTGAGCTTCATGAAACTCGCGAGTCCGCTCTCTGTAATCGATGATCCTCGGCGCGCGTCCCTGGCGCTGGATCCCATCCGGCTCCGCCTCCTCCAGGAATTGGCCCAGCCCGACTCTGCGGTCGGCCTGGCCCGCCGCCTCGGACTGCCTCGCCAGAAGATCAACTACCACCTTCGGTTGCTGGAGGAGCAGGGCCTGGTGGAGCTGGTCGAAGAGCGCAGGCGGCGCAACTGCACCGAGCGGGTGGTCCGCGCGGTGGCCCACTCCTACCTCATCAACCCTGCCGCGCTGGGGGCGCTGGCGGCGGACCCTTCCCGGGTCAGCGATCGCACCTCGAGTACCTACCTGATCGCCACCGCCGCCCAGGTCATTCGCGATGTGGCGTCTCTGCGGGATCAGGCGGACACGGCCGGGAAGAAGCTCCCGACCCTCACCCTCCAGGTCGACATCCGCTTCGCCAGTCCGGCAGACCAGCAGGCCTTCGCCCAGGAGCTGTCGGAGGACGTAGCCCGGCTGACGGCCAAGTACCACGACGACCAGGCGGCCGGAGGCCGCCGCTTCCGCTTCATCAGTGGCGCGTATCCCGCGCCCGCCCAGGAGGAGCAATCATGAAAGGCACAGCAACCCGATCCGCATCCCGCCAGGTCGCCCGCGAGCTGACGCTCGACGTTCCGGCCGAAGCCGTCTGGAAGGCCCTGACCGACGCCGCCGAATTGACCCGCTGGTTCCCGCTCGAAGCGCGGGTGCGGCCCGGTTCCGGCGGGGCCATCTGGATGAAATGGGAAGGCGTGTACGAAGCCGAGTCGCCCATCGAGGCGTGGGAACCCGGCCGTCACCTGCGCACTGTCTTTCCCCTGCACGAGCCGGTCCGCCTGTCCACCGACTACTACCTGGAAAGCGACAAGGGTCGGACGGTGCTTCGGGTGGTGACGTCGGGGTTCGGCGAAGGCACCGACTGGGATGAATGGTTCGCCGGGGTCAACACAGGGTGGGATTTCGAGCTGAGAAGCCTCAAGCACTACCTCGAGCGCCATCAGGGGACCGACCGGGTAGCTCTCTCGGTCCGTGCCTCCTATCGCTCCAGCACGGCCGATGCCTGGAACCGCCTGGCCGGTATTGGGGCCTGGCTGTCGTTTGACGAAGTCTCCGTCGCCGGGTCCCGCTATCGGGCTCGGACCCAGACCGGCGAAGAACTCACCGGCATGGTGGAACAGTGGCTCCCACCCCGGCAGGTGGTGCTCACGGTGGACCAGTACAACGACGGTATCATGCGG
>DASWKS010000112.1:0-4789 GCA_036396495.1 Gemmatimonadales bacterium | reverse complement strand
GTCGAGATCCTGGAGGTGAACGCCTCCTACCTGAATCTGAGCCCTCGGGGCGAACCACAGCTCGGACGTCGCGGCCTCTATCACGCAACGGGTGGCGAGGCGATCCCGAGGGATTCGCAGATGGCGCTGCTTTGGGTCCTGAGCTTCTCGGATGGCCGGCACTCGCTGCTCGATATCGCCCAGCGCGCGGGCCTGCCCTTCTCGATCATCCGAGAAGCTGCGACTGCGCTCGAGCGCACCGGTCTCCTTCGGCCAATCTCCGGCACGGAATCTGCCGATTTCGTCCCGCCTCGTCTCGATGCCACGGCGGCAGCGGAAGCGGCGCGGACCCCGTCAGGAGGCAGTGGATGAAGGTCCTGGTCACCGGCCATGGCGGATACCTCGGATCGGTCCTCGTCCCGCTGCTGCAGAGCGCCGGGCACCAGGTAACTGGTCTCGATACGTTCCTTTTCGAGGGTTGCACCTTCGGGGGCCCGGCGCCTCAGGTGCCCGCCCTCCGGATGGATCTGCGCGATGTAGAGCCCCACCACTTGCGGGGCTTTGACGCGGTGATCCATCTCGCCGCCTTGTGTAACGATCCGCTCGGCAACCTCAGCCCCGAAACCACCTACGCCATCAACCACCTTGCCAGCGTGCGGCTCGCCCGAGCCGCCAAGGCCGCCGGGGTCCGGCGCTGGTTGTTCGCCTCGTCCTGCAGCCTCTATGGCGTGGCAGGGGATGACCTGCTCACGGAGGAGGCGCCCTTCAATCCCCTTACCCCTTACGGTGAGTCGAAGATTCTGACGGAGCGCGATGTCCGCTCCCTGGCAGACGATGGATTCAGCCCAACCTATCTGAGAAACGCGACGGCCTACGGGGTGTCGCCCCACCTGCGCGGTGATGTCGTGGTCAACAACCTGGTGGCCCACGCGGTGGTCACCGGGGACGTGCTCATTCAGAGTGACGGGTCGCCCTGGCGCCCGCTGGTTCACGCCGAGGACATCGGGCGCGCCTTCCTGGCCGTGCTCCACGCCCCGCGGGAGCTGATTCACAATCAGGCGTTCAACGTCGGGCGGAACGAGGACAATCTGCGGGTCCGGGAGGTGGCCGACATGGTTCAGGCGGTAGTCGCCGGCAGCCGGATTCGATACGCGGAAGGCGGGGGCCCTGATCCGCGTTGCTACCGGGTCGACTGCCGCAAGCTCGCGCGCACGGTACCGGAATTCCAGCCGCAATGGACGGTCCAGCTCGGCGTGGAGCAGCTCTACCGGGCGTATCGGGAGGCCCGAATCGACGGACAGTTCTTTGACCGGTATCTCCGCATCAAGCAGATCCAGCAGCTGCAGGCACAGGGGCGACTGGATGAGCGGCTGCGCTGGCGCGCCCCGGCGGCCATTGGGACCTGAGGCCAGCGATCCGGAGCGAAGGATGAAGGAGGTTCTAAACCACTCTCACCGGTCAGGAGCCAGACTGAGGGTCGAGACGAGATGACGCACGGCCTTCGAAATGGTTTCGAACGCCTTCCGGACATCCTCCTCGGTTCCCGAATACGGGTCCTTGATCTCATGGGGCCGGGAGTTGGGAGAGCTGAAGGCGCCGAGCAGGCGGACCTTGGGAGCAGCACCAGCGAACTGCCCCACGACCTCCGCCTCGTTGAGGTAGTCCATGACCAGGATCAAGTCCGCCTGATCCACCGCGGGCTGGGTGAGCAGACGCGCGCGGTGGGCTGAAAGATCCACCCCCAGCTCGCGGGCTACCCTGAGGCCCCTCGGGTCGGCCGGGTTGCCATCGGCCGCCGCAGTCCCGGCTGAGGTCACGCTGCAGCGCGAGCGTCCGTTGCCTCGAACCGCGAGGTCCTGGAACACGGCCTCGGCCATGGCGCTGCGAAGGATGTTTCCCCGGCAGACAAAGAGCACCCGTGGGGCGGGGGGAAGGGTGGGCAGAGCTTGTCGCCCGGCGAACAGCCGCTTGAGCCAGACCCGTGGCAGGGACGCGCGGGCCGCAGGGTCCAGCCCCCGGTAGACGCGGATGGCCCGCAGGAGCGACTCAGGGAGCGCCCGACGGAGCAGCGACTTGGCCAGAGGCGTGGAAGGTTCCGCCATAATATCAAGTTACACAGGGAGCGCCGCTTCGCAGCATGGATATCGTTCAAATGCTGGCTCCCGGGCCGTTCGGCGGGCTCGAACGGGTGGTCGCCCAGCTCTGCGGCGGCTTGTCCAGCCGGGGGCATTCCGTAGTGGCGGCACTCCTGGTGGAGGAGGAGCAGACCGAGGAGCCGGGCCTGGTTGCAGCGCTGCTGGGGTCAGGAGCGGCAGTTGAGTTGATCCGGGCCCCCCACCGTGCCTACCGCCGTGAGCGGGCGCTGGTACGGCAGCTGCTTTCGTCCTCCCGACCGGATCTGATGCACACCCACGGTTATCATGCCGATGTTCTGCTCCGGTCGGTGGGGCAGCAAGTCGGCCTCCCCGTGGCCGCCACGGTCCACGGGTTCACTGGAGGCGGGTTCAAGAACCGGCTCTTCGAGGGGCTCCAGCGGCGCTCGCTCCGCCGGATGGATGCAACCGTTGCCGTGTCGAGGGCGTTGGCGGACCGGCTGGCCCGCTCCGGGGTTCCGGAGCAGCGGCTGCATGTCGTCCGCAACGCGTATTCGTCGCCGGGCGAGTTGCTCTCACGAGATGAAGCCCGTTCCCGGCTGGGCCTCGATCCGACCGCCCAGGTGGTCGGGTGGGTTGGGAGAGTGACGCCCGAAAAGGGACCCGACGTCATGGTGGAAGCCTTGGGGCAGCTCCGCACACCAGGCGTTGAGCTGTCCATCGTCGGTCGGGGCCGGCTCGAGGCGACGCTGAAGCAGCGAGTGGTGCAGCTAGGACTGGCCGGGATGGTGCACTGGCACGGCGCCGTCCCGGACGCGTGGCGATTGTTCCGAGCCTTCGATGCTTACTGTCTTTCGTCTCACACCGAAGGCACCCCCATCGCGTTGTTCGAAGCCATGGCCGCGGCAGTCCCGGTCGTGGCCACCGAGGTGGGCGGTGTGCCGGATGTGGTATCGGTGCGGGAAGCGTTCTTGACGCCACCCGGCGATGCCGCCGCGCTCGCCGCGGCGCTGGACCAGGCCCTCGCCGAGGGCCGGGGCGCCCGGGTGGTGGCCGCCAGCGAGCGACTGACCCGGGAATTCGGACTCGATCCCTGGTTGGACCGGTATGAGACGATTTACCGGTCGATAACCAGAGTTCGGGACTCTCAACCGAGGTAATGTGTGACGACTCAGCAACTGATCGGGATGGTGCTGGTGGCTGTGCCGTCGGTCCTGTTCGGGTATGCCTACCTCGGGTATCCCGCCATCCTCTGGCTACTGACGCGGAGAGCCTCGTGGTCGCCGCCTGCGAGTGAGCCCCCCGAGTGGCCCCCGATTACCATCGTGCTCCCGGTGTACAACGAGGAGCGCGTGATCCGGCAGACGATCGAGTCTCTGCTTGCGGTCGACTATCCCGCGGAGCGGAAACAGGTCCTGGTGTTCTCCGACGCCAGCACCGATGGCACCCACGCCATCGTTCGTGAATACGCGACTCGCGGTGTCGAGCTCGTGGCGCTGCCGGAGCGGCGGGGAAAAACCGCGGCCGAGAACCAGTCGGCCCGTCACGCCCGGGGCGATGTCATTATCAACACCGACGCCACGACCCGGATTCTTCCCCACGCGATCAAACCCCTGGTGAGCGTGTTTCAGGACCCCACTGTGGGTGTCGCCTCAGGACGGGATCTGAGCTCCGCCGCCGGCGCGGTGGAGGACACCATGGCGGAGTCGGGTTACGTCGGGTACGAAATGTGGGTCCGCGATCTGGAAACCCGGTTCGGGTCGATCGTGGGGGCCAGTGGCTGCTTCATGGCCGTGCGGCGCACCCTCTTCGACCAGCTGTTTCCCGAAGCCCTGAGCCGAGACTTCGCCTCACCGCTGCTGGCGCGGGCCGCCGGGTACCGAGCGGTGTCGGTTCCGGCCGCAACCGCTCTGGTGCCGCGGGCCCGGGCGCTCGGGGTTGAATACCGGCGGAAGACCCGCACCATGGCCCGGGGGCTCGAGACGCTCTGGTACCTGCGGCAGTTGTTGAATCCGTTGCGCTATGGCGGCTTCGCCTGGATGCTGTGGAGCCACAAAGCCGCCCGTTGGTTCGGATTCCTGATGGCCCCTCTGGGGTTGGTGGGGCTGGTGCTCTTGGCACCAGCGTCCATCATCGCCCGCGCGCTGCTGTCGATTGCCGGGGCCGGGCTGGCGTGCGGACTCGCCGCCTTTGTCTGGCCGCCCGATCGCAAGATTCCCAAAGTGATCGCCGCGGCCGGATACCTCCTGGGTGGGGCGGCGGCGGCGATCGCGGCGTGGGGCAGGGCCTTACGAGGGGAGCGCAACCCCATCTGGGAGCCCACCCGCCGCTGAATTCCGCCCGACTCAAGATTTGTGGGTGACGCGCAACGGCGGCGGCACCGGGCCACAGTTTCACTGCCAAAGTTCTGGTCGCCATGGCAGCATGGAGCTTCCTCAAGCTCTTTACGGACAGTAGGTTATCGACCGGTGTCGTGGAACTAATCGACGGCATATTGCTTGCGGTTTCGGGGGCGCAGTAAGGGATTTATGTGCTCCACATCAGGAGACCCCGTGCGGAACATCAAGGCCCTCGGCTATTTCCTGGCTCTGGCTGCCCTGCCCCCGGCCCTGTCCGCGCAGGTGCTCGACCTGGGTGGCGGGGGAGCATTCGTGAACCCCATTACGCCGTCCAACGCCGGCCGGGCTGCTGGGTGGTTCTGGGATAACACGTCCGCC
>DASWKS010000111.1:0-3309 GCA_036396495.1 Gemmatimonadales bacterium | reverse complement strand
GAGATTGAGGAAGAAGAAGGCCCCGCCGAGTGGCCGCTCGCCGGTGAAGGCGCGGCCGATCGGCTCGGCGAAGAGCGGCAGCAGGTCCAGCAACCGTGCGCCCTCGACCGCGAGCACCTGGCCGAAGGTGTCCCACACCATCACGTAGCCGGTCCAGCCGCAGACCAGGATCAGTCCGAAGAGCACGACGCCGGAGATCCAGGCCAGAGTCCGCGGCCCCCAGCGGCGGCCCTGGGCGTAGACCCGGAAGGCGTGGAGCGCGACCGCTACTACCGCCGCGTCGCTGGCGTAGCGGTGGAGCCCACGAATCCAACGACCGAGCCAGACCTGATCCGTGATTCGGCCGACAGACTCGTAGGGCGAGCCCACCCGATAGAAGAAGGTCAGGTAGACGCCGGTGGCGATGAGCAGCAGCAACAGCGCCACGGTGAGCGCGCCGCTCTGGTAAATGGGGTTGCCACGCCATCCGTAGAGCCGGTTCATCGCGGCGTCGAGCCAGACGAGGACGCGGCGCGCGGCGGCATCGAGCGATTGGATTAAAGAAATCATTAAGTCAAGGAGTGCAGGCGTCGGGGCGCTTGCGGGTCGAGATGATAATAGCAACAATAGGAAGAAATTATCCCGTCTCAGTCCCTAGATCGCTGCTTACGCTTCTCGCGTCACGTGACCGACGCCCGCCGGCACGCGCGAGCCAACTCGAAGCGAGGAGGTGCCGATGCCGCCGGAGCAGAGTTCCGCCACCGATCCGGCCGAGCCTATCCCGCTGGGCCAGCGGTTCTTGGACAACTGGCCCCTGCTGATGGTCCTCGGCATCGTCATCATGCTGGTGGTCTTCACCGGCTGGGGGCTCTGGGAGATCACGAGCCTGAAGTCGGCCCCACTTCCCTGAGGGAGCCATGGAAACCCATACCGGCATGGAATCACCCAAGGGCGTCTGGTGGAAGCGGGCCCACCCCACCGAGCGCATGTGGGTGGCAATCGCGTTCGGCTGGTGCATGGTCCTCTTCGCCATGATGCCGCTCTGGCACTTCAAGGGCGGCCAGAACCCGGCCGGAGTCCGGTACAAGGTGAAGCCGGCCGACTACATGCGCCGGACCCAGGAGTTCATCGCCGCCTACAAGGTGGGGACCGACCAGGGGATCCCGATCGTCGAACCGCCGGCCGGGAGCGACATCTACCTCATCGGTCTCAGCTTCGCCTGGCAGCCGATTCTCAAGCTCCAGCAGGGAACCGAGTACACCCTCCATCTCTCCTCGCTGGACGTGAACCACGGCTTCAGCCTCTACCCGATGAACATCAACTTCCAGGTGGTGCCGGGCTACGACTATGGCCTGCGGGTCACCCCCACAGAGGCCGGCGACCTCCGGATCGTCTGCAACGAATTCTGCGGCATCGGCCACCACACGATGGTGGGCCGGGTGATCGTCACCGACAGCGCCGGCCGGGAGGTCGCGGTCGCCGACCGGGCGGCGATTGCGCGGGAGGTGGCGCCATGACGACGCAGGTGACGGCCGGGGACTTCCGGACCTGTCCAGTCACCGGCCTCCAGGTCCACCGCGACGCCGAGCGGCTGATCCGCGCCAATGCGGTGGCTGCCACGGTCTCCCTGCTCATCGGCGGGATCGCCGCGGTGCTGGTGCTCCTCACCCGCTGGCCGGCGGTGCACCTGCTCCCGGCACACTGGTTCTACCGGATCCTCACGGTGCACGGGATGAGTATGCTGATCTTCTTCATCCTGTTCTTCGAGATGGCGATCCTGTACTTCACCAGCGCCGTCCTGCTGAACAGCCGGGTGGCGGCGCCCCGGACGGCGTGGGGCGCGTTCTGGCTGATGGTGGGCGGCGCTCTCGTGGTCGAGTGGGCGATGTGGACCGGTCGGGCCGACGTGCTGTTCAGCTCCTACGTCCCGCTCCGGGCGCATCCGCTCTACTACCTCGGCATCATCCTCTTCGCCGTCGGGGCGCTGGTGGTGACGATCCTCTTCTTCGCCACCCTGGTGGTGGCCAAGCGGGAGCGCACCTATCAGGGGTCGGTGCCGCTGGTCACCTACGGCGGCGCCACCGCCGCCATCATCTCGGTGATCACGCTGGGGCACGGGGCGGGGATCTACATCCCGACCTTTCTCTGGTCGCTCGGCCTGATGGAGGTGGACCCGCAGGTGTACCGGATGGTGTGGTGGGCGCTGGGCCACTCGTCGCAGCAGATCAACGTCGCCGCGATGGTGGCGGTCTGGTACCTGCTCGGCGCACTCACGGTGGGGGCGGTGGTGCTCAACGAGAAGATCAGCCGCAGCGCCTTCGCGCTCTACATCCTCTTCATCTCGTTGGCGTCGGCCCACCACCTGTTGGTGGACCCGGGGATGGGCCCTGCCTGGAAGATCGTCAACACCAGCTACTTCATGTACATGGCGGTGCTCGCCAGCCTGATCCACGGCTTCACCGTCCCCGCCGGAATCGAGCTGGGCCAACGGCTCCGCGGCTTCGGTGACGGGCTCTTCGGCTGGCTCCGCCGCGCCCCCTGGGGTGATCCCGGCTTCAGCTCGCTGGTCTTCTCCATCGTGGTGTTCGGCTTCGTGGGCGGGATCACCGGGGTGACCTTCGGCACCGAGCAGATCAACATCATCGCTCACAACACCCTCCGGATCCCGGGGCACTTCCACTCGACGGTGGTGAGCGGGACCGCGATGGCGTTCATGGGGCTCACCTACTACGTCATCCCGCTCATCTTCCGGAAGCAGGTCGCATTCTACCCTCTCGCCCGGATCCAGCCCTACCTCTTCGCCGGCGGGATGCTGGTCTTCTCGATGACGATGACCTTCGCGGGGACGTTCGGCGTGCCGCGGCGGCACTGGGACATCAGCTTCGCCCAGGCGCCGTTCGACGTGCAGTTCAACCCGGCGGTGGACCTCCTCCTCGGGATCATGGCGGTCGGCGGGCTCGTCGCCGCCACGGGCGGCGCCAGCTACATCGTGGTGACGGTCTGGTCGGTCTTCTTCGGAAAGCCGCTCGAGGCGCGGGCGGGGGCCGTGGCGGGAGTGCCGCCTGGCATCGTGGCTCCGCCGCGGCACCTCCCGGACGCGGATCGGATCAACGAGGAGCTGCACTCGCCGGCGCGGGGACTCTGGGGCCCCGCACCCGGCACGCTTGCGCTGGTGGCCGTCTTCCTGCTGGCGTTCGTGATCTACTACTTCGTCAACTGGAAGCTGCTGTCGTTCGTATGGAAAGTGGGCTGAGCGTCGGTCTCATGACCCGCCGTGCGACATGGGCGCTCGGCACGCTCGCGCTGATCCTGCTGATCACGGCCGGCTGG
>DASWKS010000110.1:0-4477 GCA_036396495.1 Gemmatimonadales bacterium | reverse complement strand
GAGTCGATCCGGGGCTATGAAGTGGATGACGCCGCCCGGAGCGTCATCGAACGAGCCGGGTTCGGGGACTTTTTCGTGCACCGCACCGGTCACTCGATCGATCGGGACCTGCACGGGTCAGGGCCCCACATCGATGACTACGAAACCCGGGATGATCGTCTGTTGATGCCGGGGGTGGGATTCTCGGTGGAGCCGGGGATCTATCTTCCGGGGGACTTCGGGGTCCGGAGCGAAGTCAACATGTACTGGGGGGACCAAGGACCGGTGGTGACGCCGGCCTCCCCTCAGATGGATCTGATTACCGCCTAGTCCTTCGACCACCTTCGACCAGCGTCGACAATGACCCAACGGGACAGCTACGGCGAACGACTCCCGCGTACCGTCGGCATGCTGGGCGCCGTCGCGGTACTGATCGGGATCACGATCGGGAGCGGCATCTTCCGGGTCCCCGCCACCGTGGCAGGCCGGGTTACGGAACCGGGTCCCTTCATGCTGGCCTGGGTGCTAGGGGGGGTGCTGGCGCTGTTCGGCGCCCTCACCCTGGCCGAGCTGGCGGCGATGTTCCCCCGCAGCGGGGGCGTCTTTGCGTTTCTCGAAGAAGGGCTGGGGCGGCTGCCGGCGTTCCTCTTCGGCTGGTCCCAGCTGGCAGTGATCCGGGCCTCGGCCCTGGGAGCCATTTCCACCATCTTCGCCGAATACCTCGGTTACTTCGTTCCGCTCACGCCCCGACAGGTCCAGTACGTGGCCGCCGCGGTCATCACCGTGGTTGGCGCCATCAACTACATCGGGATCAAGCGGGCCGAGTTCGTGACCAACATCGCCACCATCGCCAAGTACGGCGCGCTGGTGGGACTGGTGCTGCTCGCCTTCACCAGCGAGCGAGGCGACTCGGCCAACTTCACGACCACCAACTGGAGCACCGCCCTCAACATTTCGGCGATCGGCACCGCGCTGGTCTCGATCATGTGGGCCTACGACGGCTGGGCCGACCTGACCTACATGGCCGGTGAGGTGCGCGATCCCGGCCGGGTACTCCCCCGGGCGCTGATCACCGGGACCCTGCTGATCATCCTGATATACGTATCGGTGAACGCGGCCTACTTGTACATGGTGCCGATCGGGGAGATGGCCCAGCAGCGTCTGATCGCCTCCACCGCGGCCGAGCGAATCCCGCTGCTGGGAGCCCTGGGAGGATCGGTGATCGCGGGGGTGGTCATGCTCTCCACCTTCAGCAGCGTCAACGGCACCATGATGGCCTCGCCCCGGATCTTCTACGCCATGGCGGACCGTGGCCTGTTCTTCCAATGGATCGCCCGGGTCTCCCCCCGCTTCCAGAGCCCATCCGCGGCCATCTGGCTGGCGGTGGCGCTGGGGGTCACCTACGTCCTGTTCAACGATTTTCAGCAGCTGGCGGACAAGTTCGTGCTGGGGATCTGGCCCTTCTACATCCTGGCCGTGGCAGGGATCTTTCGGCTCCGGAAACGGCTGCCGGACGCGGAACGGCCTTACCGGGCGTTGGGGTATCCGGTAATTCCGATTGTGTTTCTCCTGGCCGCCACCGGGATGGTCGTGAATGCCCTGATTACCGACCCGGTGAATACCGGGATCACGTTCGCAATCATCCTGGCCGGAATCCCGGTGTATTTCATCTGGGTCGGTCGGTCGGGCCGGCCAGCGGACGGCCAGGCGGACGGACGGACGGGCGGGCGGTGAATTCGGTGTGCATGTAGTACTGTCCGTCCGACCGTCCGACCGTCCGACCATCCGACCGTCCAGCCGTCCGGTACTAAGTCGTGACTTTTTCGCCGCTTGACCCGCCCTGCCCCGGCGATAACTTAGTCGCGACGCCCAGCCCGTCGGGTGCGGCGGTTCCGGCCCCATTATCCGAAGTCGTTGTTCGGGCACAGCTTGTGGAGTACCTCCCGCATCCGGTCCCGGACGCAGCTCTTCCACTTCCGGAGTGACGACCATGTCGGTTCTGGTCCGTTTCGCAGGCATCGGTTCTCTGGTGCTTCTGCTCGCGGTCGGCGGCAGCGCGCCTCTCACCGCCCAGGGTATCACCACTGCCGCGTTGCGCGGAAGCATCACCCGCGAGGAAGGGAACGCCGCGGTCGAAGGCGCGGTGATCACCCTGATCAACGCCGATAAGGGCACCCGGCTGCGGGCCATCTCGCAAGCCAGCGGGCGCTACAATTTCGAGAACGTCGATCCCGGGGTATACAACATCGAGGTCCGGGCCATCGGCTTCGAGCAGACCACCAAGACCGGCATCGTGCTGACGCTGGGCCAGCGCTCGGTCCAGGACTTTCAGCTCAAGGCCCAGGTCGTAGTCTTGCAGGAGCTCCAGATCACCGCGACCACCGATCCGCTGATCAACTCGGCCCGGACCGGTCCGGCCCAGATCGTCTCCGATACCGCCATCCACCGCTCCCCGCTGCTGGGCCGGAATTTCACCTCACTGCTCGCCAGCAGCCCCCAGGTCCAGGTCACCGGGTCCGGCGGCGCCAGCATCGCCGGTCAGAACAATCGTTTCAACAGCATTCTGGTGGACGGCAGCGTCAACAACGATCTCTTCGGCCTGGCCGCGGAAGGCACCCCGGGCGGGCAGTCCAACGTCAAGCCGCTGTCGATCGAAGCCATCCAGGAATTCCAGGTGCTGGTGGCGCCTTTCGACGTCCGCCAGGGCGGGTTCGCCGGCGGGCTGGTGAACGCGGTGACCAAGTCGGGAACCAACGCCTGGTCCGGCTCGCTGTTCGGGTATTTCCAGAATCGCGATCTGGTGGGCAAGGACACGGTCGGGAACAAGTTCGCCGAGTTCACCACCCGGCAGTTTGGCGGCACCATCAGCGGGCCGTTCATCAAGGACCGGATGCACCTGTTTGTGGCCGCCGACATCCAACAGCGGGATCAGCCCTTCGTGGGGAACTCGGTGACTGATCCGACCATCGGCATCACCCAGGCGATCACCGACCGGGTCGCGAACGCCATCCGGACTCAGTATGGCTTCGACCCGGGGACCGCCAGCGAGCCGGTGCTGTCGACGCCCAACCAGAATGTCTTCGCCAAGGTGACCTACGAGGCGACCGACAATCACCACCTGGAGGTGTCCCACAACTACGTCAACGGATTCAACGATCAGTTCAGTCGCAGTACTCTCAACCGCAACAACCGGGACGGCTTCCAGCTCTCCGCCAGCGGGTACGAGCAGCGCAACCGGACCAACTCCACCCGGCTCAAATGGATCGGGCAGTTCGGCCGGATCTCCACCGAATTCATCGGCGCCTTCCAGACCGTTCGCGACAAGCGTCAGCTGCCCAATGAAGTGCCGCTGTTCATCGTGGGCGGCAACCTGACCGGCAATTCGTTCGTTGCCGCCGGCGGGGAGCGGTTCTCCCACGGCAACAGCCTGGACCAGAACATCGGTGAGCTGACCTTCAATGCCACCACGACCGTGGGCGATCACCAGGTCACGGTCGGGACCCACAACGAAATCTTCACCTTCAACAACGTCTTCTGGCAGGCGAAATACGGCATCTGGACCTTCGACAACGTCGATTCGCTGGAGGCGGGTCGGGCCCAGCGCTACGAGATCCTGCTTGCCGGTGCGGAGCGGCCCGATGGCCCGGTGGCCGACTGGGGTGTCAAGCAGTACGGGTTATACGCCCAGGATCAGTGGCTGGTCAGCCCCCGGTTGACCCTGACCTTCGGGGCCCGGATCGACGTGCCGATCCTCGATAAACCCAGCAGCAACCCCGCTCTGGCGTCGAGCGTCCTGGGAATCGACACCGGCGAGTTTCCCTCGGGCAACGCCCTGATCTCCCCTCGCTTCGGGTTCAACTTCGACCTGACCGGTCGGGGGAATACCGTGGTTCGGGGCGGGGTCGGGATCTTCTCGGGCCGGCCGCCCTACGTGTGGCTTTCGAACGCGTTCACCGGCACCGGCCTCGAGGCGGTGACCCTGACCTGCACCGGGACCAATGTGCCGACGGTGACGGCGGACATCAGCAGCCTCCCGACCACCTGCGTCGGCGGCGGCGCGCCCACTCCGCCGGCGGCGTCGATCGTCGCCTTCGACCAGGATTTCAAGTTCATCCAGTCGCTGCGCTACGCCGTGGGCCTGGACCAGAAGCTGCCGGGCGGGATCGTGGGGACCTTCGATTTCGTCCACACCCAGTCGAAGAACACGATGTACCTGACCGACGCCAATCTGAACTACGACGCGGCCTTCACCACCGCCGAGGGGCGCCGGCAGTACGGCACCATCAGTGCCACCGGCAGCGCCACGCCCGCCCGGCTCACCACGGCCTTCCGGGACGTCCTGGTCCATACCAACCGCTCAGCCGACTACGCCACCTCGATCACCGGGCAGCTGGCCAAGCGGTTCGGCAGCAACCTGGAGTTCCTGGCCGGCTATACCTACAGCCGGGTGAAGGACCTCATCACTCTGGGGTCGTCCATCGCGTTCTCCAACTACCAG
>DASWKS010000109.1:0-8785 GCA_036396495.1 Gemmatimonadales bacterium | reverse complement strand
GGGACCATCCCGGCGCAGGCCGATCCCCGAGTGCCGTGGAAACGGGATATCGAAGCGGGGGCCCCGGACATCGCTTTTGACGGCGTCACCCCCCAGTTCGACTTGACTCTGTATGCGGGGCGCGATGCGTCCTCCGTCTTCGGGAAGGGCGAAGAGGCCCGGCTGATCGAGGCCGAGGCCGCGCTCCAGGCCGGCGACAACGCCGCCTGGCTCGCGACGTTGAACGCCTTGCGGGCCGGCGTGGCCGGTCTGGCCGCGTTGGTCGATCCCGGCACGGCGGATGGCCGGGTGGACCTGATGTTCTCGGAACGCGCCTTCTGGCTCTTCGCCACCGCCAACCGGCTGGACGACCTGCGGCGTATGATCCGGCAGTACGGCCGCAGTGCTAACGACATCTTCCCGACCGGCACCCACCACAAAGGCCCGGCCTACGGCAACGATGTGAACTTCCCGGTGCCGGATCAGGAGAAGCAGAATCCCAACTATTCCGACGGGATCTCCTGCATCGACCGGAACGCATAGGACGTTGGTCCCGTAGGGTCCTGGGGGCGTGAGGGGAGGCCAATCCGGCCTCCCCTTCTCGCGGGCCTTCCCCCCACCCATCACACAATCAAGGACCCGACTGTGGACCCGTTCCGTTCGCTGCAGCTACTGTCGCGCCGCTCGTTTGTGGGAATGGGACTGACCGGTCTGGCCGCGAGCCTGTCAGGAGCCTGCCTGACCGACCCCGAGGACGATCAGGTCAATGACGGCCGGCTCTCCGCCCGGCCCAGAGCACCTACTGGTACTGCGACGTCAGGGATTGTGGGCCTGAACCTGGGAGGGTTCCGGGACGGCGTGCTACTCGTTCCAGAAGGGTATGCCGCGCCCCAACCGGTGCCGCTCATGGTGCTCTTCCACGGGGCGGGTGGAGCCGGCTCACAGGTGCTGCAACGCTTTTCGGAAGCGGCCCAGGAGTTCAAGGTCGCGATCGTGGCGCCCGATTCTCGGGGCAGCACCTGGGATCGGATCTTCACCGGTCAGTTCCGGACCGACGTGACCTTCATCGATCAGGTCTTGAATCTGGTATTCGACCGGGTCGCGGTGGACCCGACGAGGGTGGTGGCGGCCGGGTTCTCCGACGGCGCCAGCTACGCGCTGTCACTGGGGCTCACCAACGGCGATCTGTTCACCCGGATCGCCGCCTTTTCTCCCGGCTTCTCCAACCCGGGTGATCGGGTGGGCAATCCGCCCATCTTCATCTCGCACGGGACCGCCGACCCCGTGCTGCCCATCGATGTCACCAGCCGACGTCTGGTGCCGGAGCTCCACGCCCTGGGCTACGGGGTCCGCTACCGCGAGTTCGAAGGGGGACATGCCGTGCCGGCCGCCATCGCGCGGGAGGGGGTGGAATGGCTGACCGGAGCGGCCGCTGTGCCGTGAGATAGAAGTACTGATTACTCAGTACTCAGTACCAAGTACTAGGTAAAGACCCCCGGGAACGTCGCCGGCCCCGTCTTGTGTTCCGGGAAGATTGCCGACAGATCAGCCTGGCCCAGATGCCGGGTAAGCACTTCGGCGAAGAGATCTCGAAAGTCCGTGGTCACCGCCAGGTCCCGGCCCTCGAACCTGGCAGACGGATCCAGACCGGGCCAGCGGCCCACCACCCGGCCACCCTTCACTCCGCCACCCAGCACCAGCATGGCGGTGGCGTGACCGTGGTCGGTTCCGCTGGTGCCGTTCTCACGAACCGTGCGGCCGAACTCCGACATCGTCAATACCACCACGTCGCGCATCCGTTCACCCAGGTCCGTGGCGAACCCGGCCAGCGCAGCGCCTAGTTCGGTCAGCCGGGCACTCAGCTGGCCCTGCTCGGCGCCCTGATTGACGTGCGTGTCCCAGCCGCCCACATCCACGAACGCGATCTGGAGGCCGAGTTCCGCCTTGATGAGCTGAGCGACCTGCGTCAGGTGTTGGCCTAGCCGGCCCCGGGGGTATTCGGCCCCATTCGCGGGACGATGACGAGTGGGATCGGCCTGACGCAGCCGCTGGATGGCGTCGAAACCTTCGGCGCTCGAGGTGGCGAGAAGGCCGGTGGCCGAGCCCTGATAGAGCGCTTCAAATGCCCGGGTCAGCTTGTCGTTACCTTCGCGCCGAGCCGTCTGCAGCCCGAAAGTCCTGAGATCGTCGATCGCGAGCGCGGGTGAGGGGCCGGCCAGAATCCGCGGCAGCTGGGGGCCGAACGCCACGGCCCGAAACGGCGTCTCGCTGTGTTCTCGCGCGTGGCGGCAGTACCGATTGGCCCAGCCATCCGGCGTGCTCTTGAGCCCGGGAGTGCCCGACTCCATGTAGTCCTGGGCGTCGAAATGGCTCCGGGTCGAATCGGGTGACCCGACCGCGTGCACCACCGCGAGTGAGCCACCCTCCCAGAACGGCCCGAGACCGGCCAGCCCGGGATGGAGCCCGAAGTGCCCGTCGAGATCGACCAGCGCGCTCCTGGGGATGGCAATACGAGGTCGCTCGCGATAATACGCGGCGTCACCATGAGGAACGATCATGTTGAGGCCGTCGACGGCACCGCGCTGGAACAGGCAGACCAGAGTCTTGCCGCCGGTGCCGCCGGTCCGGTTGAGGGCGTAGGCCGCTCGATCGAGGAAGACCGGATCGACGCCCAGGCTGACGAGGGCTAACCCCCCGCCGCGGACAAAGGCTCGACGGGTGATCATTGTCGCTGGAACTCCGGCCCGCCCAGTGCCAGACCGACCGCGAGCGCGCGGGCCATCGCCGGGTCGGTGAGATCCGCCGTTTCTCGCAGGATCACGTCGCGAGTCCGGGCCGACATGCGGCCCCCCAGCAGAGCCAGGTTCACCCGTTCCACCAGGGCCGTCCGGTCGCTCGACAACGGCGTGATGGCATCGAGGTCGACCGTCACCCCCGCCATTCGTCCCGCGGCCAGCGCCACGGCCACGTTCATCCGGGTGAGCAGAGCGCCGCTGTTCACCCAGTCTTCCTGGGTTTCCGGATAACCGGTCGGGACCGCCTGCAGGTAGAGCGGCTGACCGAGACGAACCAGCTGCTGGGCCAGTCGCGGCGTCGAGTCCGGCTGACCCGCCACAGCGCGCACGGCGCTGACCAGGAACTCCATTGGGGTCTTGACCTTGGATCCCACGGTGGCGGGGGCCCAGAAATCGGGCGATCGCACGATGGCGCGAAGCACCTCGCGAATGTCGCCCTGGCTTCGCTTCCAGGCCGCCACGGCCGCATCGGTACAGCCATCGGGCATGAGATCGCTCACGAAGCGGGCGCACAGCTTGCCGCTCACGTGATGCATGGTGGCGGGATGCGCGGCCAGCATTCGGAGAAGGCGCACCCCCTCTGCTTCACCCTTGCCCGACGGGAAGCTCACTCCCAGCACCGTCTTCTCCCCGCGGTCGTGGGCCCATTCATGAAACTGGAAACCGGCTCCCTCGCGGGGCGGCGCAATGCCCCAACCCGTCAGAATCCGGGCGACGTCCGTGACATCCTTCTGGGTGTATCCACCGTCCACACCCAGGGTGTGCAGCTCCAGCAGCTCCCGGGCATAGTTCTCGTTCAACCCGGTCGGCCGTCGCTGCTCGGCTGTTTGCATCAGCGAATCCAGCCGCTGGCGGCGGGCCGGATCGAGCCGGCGACCCCCACGGCCGCGGGCCCGATCCAGCCGCTCCAACTGCGGCGGCTTTGAACCCGGTGCCACGCTCTGAACGTTGTCGAGGTAGAACAGCATGGCGGGGCTTCGGGCCACCGCGAGGAGCAGGTCCTCGAAACGGCCCAGGGCGTTCGGCCGGATGGTCTCCTCGACATACGAGGGCGTGAGAACTCGGTCGAGACCCTTGCCGAGGAAGACGTTGAAGTGGTTGAACCAGAAGTCGGCCATGACCTCCGCCAGCTGATGGCGGGAAAGAGCCGCCCGGACCAACGTGGCCTGCTGCAGTTCGGCTCCCGCCTCTCTCACCCCGCGGCCTGCAGCGGGCCGTCGGACTGCTCCCGGAGCCATGCTGGAATCCCGACGAGCCTGGGCCCGCTCCCGCTGCAGTATGGTGAAGCGCTCGACCATTTCCGCTCGCGAAGCGCTCAGAACCTGGAACGACGCCTCACGACTCGCGAGCCTGGAATCCTGAGGGCCTTTGACGGAGATCTGGTGCTCGATCCACGCCATGACACCGGTACGGGCCAGCGAGTCGAGTTGTCCGACGGCGGGGCCGAACCCAAGCCGATTCAGGGCGTGGAAGGCGGAATCTCTGGGCGTTTGCACCGCCGCTGTCGCGGCGGCGAAGCCAGGATGCAGCATGCAGAGCGCAGACAACTGCAGAAGAAGCGCTGGGCGGAGAGATCTCATTGGTCGATGGACGTTGGGTGGTACGGCTTCGTTAAGACAAGGATCCCGGATCTACTTTATAACACAGAGTACTTGACGGGTAATTGGGCTTCGTCTATCTTGCTACATGATGTCTCGGCCTCTACGGGTCCCATCACCTGATCCCGAGCCGCTCCACCGACGAGCGGCTGAAGACCTTTCGTTTATCCGCGCCACCATGGCGCGAGCGACTCCGGTTACCGCCGTCCCAGGCTGGGGTGGCGTGGCCATGGGTGTCTCGGCTCTGGGCGCGGCCTGGCTCGCCGCCCGCCAGGCCAACCCGGCCGAATGGCTGGCCGTGTGGCTGGGCGAAGCGATTCTCGCCTTGAGCATCGGCGGTTTCACCTTTGTCCGGAAGGCGCAGCGCACCGGTGAGCCGGGCTTGTCTTACGCCGGTAAGCAATTCGTCGGGAATTTCACTCCGCCGCTCGTCGCCGGGGGGCTGCTGACGCCGGTGCTGTACCAGGCGGGACTGTCGCACCTGCTGCCAGGGGTATGGCTGCTGTTGTACGGCACGGCGGTCACGACCGCCGGCGCGTTCTCCATCCGGGTGGTTCCCATCATGGGTCTCTGCCTGATGGCGGTGGGCGGGGCTGCGTTGTTCGCCGCGCCGACTGCGGGTGATCTCTTCATGGCCATCGGGTTCGGCGGGTTCCAGATCGGATTCGGTCTGATCATCGCCCGGAGGTACGGTGGCTGATCGCTCGGCGGCCCGTCGGGCCCGCCCGGTGGAGGCTGCTCCGCCGCGCGGCCTGGAAGCCAGTCCGGGGCAGGATGCCGCCTCCTCGTCGCTCGAGCTCGACCGGTTGATTCATGAACGGGTTCGGCTGGCCATCGTCAGCGCCCTGGCCGTCACCCCGTCGCTCACCTTCAACGACCTCAAACACATCCTCGGGACCACCGACGGCAACCTGAGCGTTCACGCTCGGAAGCTGGAGGAAGCGGGATACGTGACGGTGACCAAATCGTTCGCCGGACGGATGCCGCGCACGGAGTATGCGCTGACCGGCGCCGGGCGGACTGCGCTGGAGCGCTACGTGGGGCATATGGAAGACCTGATTCGTATGATGAAAGGACAGGAACGGTGAGCGGTCTGCACGTCGCGATCATCATGGACGGGAACGGCCGCTGGGCCGAGGCCCAAGGCCTGCAACGAGCGGCGGGGCACCGGGAAGGAGCCCGTGCAGTGCGCCGAGTGGTCGAGGCGGCACCCGGTCTCGGCATCGGGACGGTGACCCTGTACGCCTTCTCATCGGACAACTGGCGCCGGCCCTCCGAGGAGGTTTCCTGGCTGATGCGTTTGTTCCGAACCCACTTGCGGTCGGAGCGGCGCTCCCTCACCGCCAACGGGGTTCGTCTGAACGTGGTCGGCCGGCGCGACCGCCTTCCCCAGGAGCTCCGCAGCGAGATCGAAGCGACCGAACGGGCGACCCAGAACGGTGAGCAGTTGTGGCTTCGGGTTGCGGTCGACTACTCCGCACGGGACGCGATCGTCCGGGCCGCACAGCTCGCCGGTCCCGATATCGATCGGGCCCGGTTTGAACGGCTGCTGACGCTGGTCGACCATTCTGCGCCGGTGGAGCCGGTCGATCTCCTGATTCGCTCCGGCGGTGAGCGGCGCCTGAGCGATTTTCTCCTCTGGGAGTGCGCCTACGCCGAGCTGCACTTCACCCCCCGGCTGTGGCCCGACTTCAATGCCGAGGACCTCGAGGCCGCCATCCGCGACTTCCATCAGCGCGATCGGCGGTTTGGGGGCCTCACCTCGGACCGTCAGGCCGGCGCGGCCTGAACCCCTTTCGAACCATGACCTCCCGACGACGCATCGGTCTGCTGCTGGCCGCCGGCCTGGCCGGATTCTATCTCGTGGTACTGGTAGTGGTCTCTCTCACCAGCCGGACGGTGGTGCTTCCGCGGGGCGAGCCGCTCCGATTTTGCGGCGCGTACCTCGATTGCCATTTGAGCGCCGCGGTGCGCGATCTGGAAATCCAGCCCGGGCCTGCCGGCGGATTGCGCTACCGGGTGATCGTGCGATTCGCCAGCGACGCCAAACGGGCCACGCTGCCGATCCGTCAGCTTAAGGCCGTGCTGCTCGTGCCCGGCGGCGTGAGGCTCGAGCCCGTTGCGACGCCCCGCTACCTCGAAGTCGGGGCCGGCCAATCCCTCGAGGTCGATTTCGTGTTCAATTCGCTCAACCCGATCAACGATCCGGTCCTGTGGTTATCCGAGGGCGCCTCGGTCGCGCGGCTGGCCGAGAAGCTGCTCGTCGGGGATCCGGACAGTTTCCTGCATAAACCGGTGCTACTGGCGCTGAAATAGCTACTTGACTCGCTCTCACCCCGGCATCAAGGTCCGACGGTTCAACCGGATGCTGCGGATGGGGCGGATCAACGGATCTTTCTTTTATGGCCGCGTTTTCCGGTTTCGGTGCTTGGGATCCATTCAGCCACAATCCGGGATTTTCGGACATCGACCGACCCCTCATCCTTGATGCCCGGTCGGGGATCCCAGGGCCCCGAGCCCTCGTCAGGCGAGCAGGGTTCCTCGCAAAACCGTGATCGCCTGTCCGCCTAACAGGACGCGGTCTCCCAGGACCTCCACCCGTACGGTTCCTCCCCGCTTCGAGGCTTGAAATCCGATCAGCCTGGTCTTCCCCAGCCGTTCGGCCCAGAATGGTCCCAGGGCACAGTGGGCCGAACCGGTCACCGGATCTTCCGGCACGCCGGCCGCGGGGCCGAAGAACCGCGAGACGAAATCGACCCCCTGGCGGTCTCCGGCCGCGGTGACGATGATGCCGCGGGCGGGAATCCCGGTCAGGTGCTCCAGGTTGGGTGTCAGCTGACGGACCTGAGCGGCATTGTCCAGCTCCACGAAGACGTCGAACGCGGTACGCCCGACCCAGCGAGGCGTGAGTCCGAGCCCCGGTTCGAGCTCCGCCGGCGCCGGCGCCGGCTGGGGTGGTGTGGCGGGGAAGTCCAGAACGATCCACTCCCCATCCCGGACCGCCGTGAGCAGTCCGCTGCGAGTGTGAAAGCGCGCCACGGTGCCCGGCGCGAGGCGTCCGCTCTCCCACAGGTATTGCGCGCTGGCGAGCGTCGCGTGGCCGCACAGATCCACTTCCAGACCCGGGGTGAACCACCGCAGACCGAAGCCGTCCGGCCCAGCCGTCAGGAAGGCGGTCTCGGCCAGATTCATCTCGGCGGCGACCGCTTGTCGCCAGCCATCGTCGCGTTCCTCCTCGAGCCAGCAGACGGCCGCGGGGTTGCCGCTGAAGGGCCGGTCGGCGAAGGCGTCGATCTGCCAGAGATCCATGGAGCCTCGGTAAACAGTGAACAGTGAACAGTGAACAGTGAACGGTAAACGGTAAACGGTGAAGGGTGAAAGCCGGTTACCGTTTACTGTTGGCCGTTCACCGCGGCCGGCAGGATTTCCGCATAGTGACACGCCGCCAGCCGCCCGTCCACCTCCCGGAGTGGTGGGGTTTCGACGGTGCATCGGTCGTTCTTCGAGGGATGGAAACAGCGCGAGAAGAAGGGACACCCCGGCGGCCGCACCGTCGGGCTCGGGGGATCGCCCGGGAGCACGATGCGCATGCGCTGCCGCTCCGGATCCGGGACCGGCACGGCGGAGATGAGCGCGCGGGTGTACGGATGACGAGGCCGTCCGATGACCGTCTCGGCCTCGCCTTCCTCCACGATCACTCCCAGGTACATCACCGCCACCCGGTGGGCGATCTGGCGCACCACGGCCAGGTCGTGCGCGATGAAGAGGTAGGCCAGGCCGCGGCGCTGCTGCAGATCCACGAACAGGTTGAGAATCTGGGCCTGCACCGAGACATCGAGGGCTGAGACCGGCTCATCGCAGACCAGAAAGGTGGGCTCGACCGCCAGGGCGCGCGCGATGCCGATCCGCTGCCGCTGTCCGCCCGAGAATTCATGGGGATAGCGCTCGGCCATGACGGGATCGAGCCCGACTTCCTCCAGCAAGCTTCCCACCCGGTGCGGGATCTCGGACCGGGGAAGCAGGCGATGGATCTCCAGGCCTTCCGCGACCGACGCGCCGATGGTGAGGCGGGGATTGAGCGAGCTGTAGGGATCCTGAAACACGATCTGCATCCGGCGCCGGAGGGCTCGCAGGGACGACCGGTTCAGGGCGCTCAGGTCGTTCCCTTCGAAGACCACGCGGCCCGAGGTGGGCTCCAGCAGGCGCAGCACGGTCCGACCCACCGTCGACTTGCCGCAGCCGGATTCGCCCACCAGAGCCAGGGTTTCACCCGAAGCGATGTGGAAGGTCACCCCGTTCACCGCGAATACCGTCTTGCCACCGCCGGCCAGCCAGCCGCCGGACCGGTAGTGCTTGACCAGGTCCTGCACCTCGAGCAGAGCCGTCATGAGGAGAAGATGCGTGGGCCTGCCG
>DASWKS010000108.1:0-9127 GCA_036396495.1 Gemmatimonadales bacterium | reverse complement strand
GGTGGAGATGTTCCGCAAGCTGCTGGACGACGGGCAGGCGGGAGACAACGTGGGGTTGTTGTTGCGGGGGGTGGAGAAGGCGGAGATCGAGCGGGGGATGGTGCTGGCGAAGCCGAACTCGATGACGCCGCACACCAAGTTTCACGCCGAGGTGTACGTGCTGACCAAGGAGGAGGGGGGGCGGCATACCCCGTTCTTCAAGGGCTACCGGCCCCAGTTCTACTTCCGGACCACGGACGTGACGGGGGCGGTGGAGCTGCCGGCGGGGGTGGAGATGGTGATGCCGGGGGACAACGTGCAGATGACGATCGAGCTGATCATGCCGATCGCGGCGGAAGAGGGGCTGCGCTTCGCCATCCGCGAAGGCGGGCGGACGGTGGGCGCGGGCGTGGTCACCAAGATCTTGGCATAGGACTGAGGACTGAGGACTAAGGACCAAGCAGGACCAGGTACGAAGGCGTGCAACAACGAGGGCCAGGCTGGTGATCGGAAAGGACTTGGTACCTCCGATCGCCCCTGGCCCTCGGTGCTACTTAGTCCCTGGACCTAAGTCGTTAGACCTATGTCAGTTGACAACGGCGTACGACGTATCTAGTATAAGAGTCTGCCTGGGAATGCATTGCTCGGTTTTCGGGCACACGAGTCCGGTGGGAGCATCAAAGCGGCAAGCCTGCCGTGCGTTGACCACCGGGACGTTGGGCGGTACCAGAGGCGGGCGCTTTTGAGCGGCACGCGGGTGTCGGGCGATTCGGTGTTGTCCACCGGGTTCCGTCGATTCCGCCTTCTGTATCGGGCACCGGTCGTCCAGGTCCCGAGTCCCGCCCTCACTGAACGGTGCGCTGCCTTGGCGACCGGTGACGGAAGGATGTGGCGATGCCGCGCGAAAAGATCATCCTCGAGTGCACGACCTGCAAGAGCCGCAACTATTTCACCGACAAGAACCGCCGCGTTCATCCCGAACGGGTGGAATGGAAGAAATTCTGTCCCCGGTGCAACAAGCATCTGTTGCACAAGGAGTCCAAGTAGTGGAACAGGCGCCGGTTAACGCGCCCGCCGGACTGGCGGCCCGGATCGGAGCCTTCCGGGGGTTTCTGGTGCACGTCCAGGCGGAACTGAAGAAGGTCACCTGGCCCACCCGCCCGGAGCTGATCAAAGCCACCCGGATGGTGGTGATTCTGTCGTTCATTCTGGGTATTGCCATCGGCCTGGTCGACTGGCTGCTCCAGTTGATTCTGGTCCGCGGCGTCGCGGCGATCGCGCAGTAGGATGCTTACCATGGCGACTTACCGCTGGTACGCGATCCAGACGACCGCCGGCCACGAGAAGAAGGTGTGCTCGCTTCTGCTGCAGCGGATCGGGGACGATCCCCGGCCGGTGGAGGAGAAGCTGGTGAAGCAGGCCCTGGTACCGACCCAGGAAGTGATCGAGATCAAGAATGGCAAGAAGGTGCTGGTGGAGCGGAAGCTCTATCCCGGCTATGTCCTGATCGAGACCACCATGAGCCAGGAGGCCCAGCACCTGGTCAACAGCGTGCAGGGCGTCATCAAGTTCGTGGGGACCGGCAAGGCGCCTCAGCCGCTCCGGCCGGAAGAGGTCAACCGGCTGCTGGGCATCGCCGAGGAGACCTCGGAGACGGCTCCCAAGGAAGAGATCCCCTTCCTGGTCGGCCAGGCGGTGGAGATCACCGAGGGACCCTTCGCCGACTTCAGCGGCACGGTCGAAGAAGTGCTGCCCGAGAAGGGCAAAGTCAAAGTGTCGGTCAGCCTGTTCGGCCGGCCGACCACGGTGGAGATGGACTACTTGCAACTCCGCGGACATTGACGGCGCCGCTGCTAGGACTAAGGACTTAGGACTGAGGACTAAGTAGTTCCTTGGTCCATCGAGGTCTATTGTCCTTGCTTAGTCCTTAGTCCTTTCCTTAGTCCTATTGGTTGATCCGCGACCGCACGGCCATTTGCGGCAGACTCAGACGGGTCGAGAGGGTAGATCGAATGGCAAAGAAAATCACCGCGGTGGTGAAGCTGCAGTGTCCCGCCGGCGCGGCCAATCCCGCGCCGCCCGTGGGCACCGCGCTGGGTCCGCACGGCGTGAACATCATGGAGTTCTGTAAGCAGTTCAACGCCAGAACCCAGGGGCAGCCCGGCATGGTCATCCCGGTGATCGTGACCATTTTCGCGGACCGCACCTTCACGTTCATCACCAAGACGCCTCCGGCGGCCAACCTCCTGCTCAAGGAAGCGGGGGTCGAGAAGGGCAGCGCCACCTCGAACCGCACCAAGGTGGGGAAGGTGACTCGGGCCCAGCTCAAGAAGATCGCCGAGCTCAAGATGGCCGATCTCAATGCCTCCGACGTCGACTCGGCCATGCGCATGATCGCCGGGACGGCGCGGTCGATGGGGCTGGAGGTGGCGGACTGATGGCGACCAACGGCAAGAAGTTCCGCGCCTCGGCCGCCCGGATCGACCGGGCCAGGGACTACGCTATCGACGAGGCCTGTACCCTGGTCAAGTCCTCGGCGTTCGCCAAGTTCGACGAAACGGTGGACGCCGCGGTCCGGCTCGGGGTCGATCCCCGCCATGCCGACCAGGTGGTCCGGGGGACCGTGGTGCTGCCTCACGGCACCGGTAAGAGCGTCCGGGTCCTGGTCATTGCCCAGGGCGACCGGGCCAAGGAAGCCGAAGCGGCCGGGGCGGACTTCGTGGGACCGGAGTACATCCAGAAACTGAAAGACGGCTGGCTCGAGTGCGATGTGATCGTCGCCACGCCGGATATGATGGGGCAGCTGGGCGCGCTGGGCCGGATCCTGGGACCCCGCGGCCTGATGCCGAACCCCAAGGCCGGCACGGTCACTATGGACGTGACCAAGGCGGTCCGGGAGATCAAGGCCGGTAAGATCGAGTTCCGGGTGGACAAGACCGGCAACGTGCACGCCCCGATCGGCAAAGTGTCCTTCTCGGCGACGCAGCTGCGGGACAACCTGCAGGCCTTTCTCGAGACGATCGTAAAAGCCAAGCCGTCGGCCGCCAAAGGGACGTATCTGCGGTCGGCCTCGATCTCGAGCACGATGGGGCCGGGCATCCGGCTGGACACGTCGGGGTACCGATGAGCAAGACCGAACGCCAGGCGACCGTCGACGCGCTCGCCGAGCGCTTGAAGGGGTCGGCCACACTCTACATCACGGATTTCAGCGGCCTGCCGGTCGATCGCATGACCGACTTCCGGCGGCGCCTGCGCGCCGTCGGGGCCCGCTACGTCGTGGTGAAGAACAGCCTGGCCCGCCGGGCCCTCGCCGCCGGCGCCATCAACGCGATCGAAGGCGATCTCCTCAAGGGACCGATCGGCATCGTGCTGGCGGGCGATGACCCGCTGCCGGCCGCCAAGGTGCTGGGCGAGTTCGCCAAGCTGCACGAGAAGCCGTCGGTCCGGGCCGGGCTGGTGGATGGTCGCCAGGTCGCGCCGGCCTACGTCAAGCGCCTGGGCGAGCTGCCCTCGCGCGACGCGCTCCTGAGCCAGTTCGCCGGAGCGCTCAACGGGATTCTGTATCAGATGGTCGGCGTTCTCGAAGCGCTTCGCGACCAGCGCCAGGCCGGCGGGACGGAGCAGAGCGAGAGCACCGACAGTACCGACCGCACCACCTGAAGCGGGAAGGAACAGCGACAATGGCAACCACTCTCTCCAACGACCAGATCATCGAGGCCATCGGCAACAAGTCGGTGGTGGAGCTCGCGGAGCTGATCGACGCCTTCAAGACGAAGTTCAACGTCTCTGTGGTGGCCGCGGCCGCCCCGGCTGGTGCCGGCGGTGGCGCGGCTGCCGCTCCGGCGGCCGAAGAGCAGACCGAGTTCACCGTCATCCTCAAGGAAGGCGGGGCCAAGAAGATCCAGGTCATCAAGGTGGTGCGCGAGCTCACCAGCCTGGGTCTCAAGGAGGCCAAGGATCTGGTCGATGGCGCTCCCAAGACCCTCAAAGAGGGCATCTCCAAGGCCGAGGCCGAAGAGATCAAGAAAAAGCTCGAAGATCAGGGCGCGGTCGTCGAGCTGAAGTAGCGCGCAGCGCTATCCCGAGCCGGCTCCACCGGCGAGGGATCTGGCTGGCAAACGCTACTCTCAGCGAGGCGACATGCGCAGACGACGCGAGCTGAAGAACTGACGCGGTTATCAACGCCCCGCGGGGGTTCCCGAGGTAACCGGGGACGCCTCGCCACGGGGCTCTTTGTGCTGGGCGGGAGATTCGATGGCTGACATCCGGAGTGAAATCAGTTTTTCCAAGCGCGAGAGCGGCATGCCCATGCCGCATCTTCTGGACATCCAGACCCGGGCCTTCGACGCCCTCATGGTTCCGGATGACCTCGAGGGCGAGCGGCAGGACGTGTCGCTGGAACGGGTGTTCCGCGACCTCTTCCCGATCAGCGACGTGAACGGCAAGTACGAGCTGACGTTCAAGTCCTACGCCATCGGCGAGCCGAAGTACACGGTCGAGGAGTGCATCGAGCGGGACATGACCTACGCGGCCCCGCTCAAGGCCACCCTGGCGCTCAACGTGTTCGAAGACGTGGACGGGCAGCGCCGGCTCAAGAACCAGATCGAGAAGGAAGTGTATCTCGGCGAGCTGCCGATGATGACCCCACTCGGCACCTTCGTCATCAACGGGGCCGAGCGGGTGGTGGTGAGCCAGCTGCACCGGTCTCCCGGGGTGGTGTTCGAGGAGGACATCCACCCCAACGGCCAGCGGCTGTTTTCGGCCCGGATCATTCCCTTCCGGGGCTCGTGGGTGGAGTTCACCATCGACATCCACGATGTGATTTACGTGCACATCGACAAGAAGAAGAAGTTCCCCGCCACCGCGTTGCTGCGCGCCTTCGGCTACGGGACCAATGCCGACGTGCTCAAGCTCTTCTTCGCCACCAAGGTGCTCGATATCAGCGGCAAGCTGGAGGGGCGGCAGGAACGGCGTGAGGTGCTGGGCAGCCTGCTGGCGGCCGAGGTGTCCAACCCGGAAGAGCCGGCGGGCGACAAACTGGGCCAGGTCGGGACCGAGCTCACGCCCGAGCTGCTCAACCGGATGCGACACGTGGGAGTGAAGCAGGTCACCATCTTCGCCGGCTATACCGGGCTGGATCTGCGGGATGAGGACATGCCCACCACCATGCGGGAGCGGGAGCGTCACGTGCTCGCATTCGACGTGCCCGATCCCGAGACTGGCGAAGTGCTGGCCGATGCCGGGACCACGGTCACCGACGCGCTGCGCCAGCGGCTGGTCAAGGCCGGTGTAGTGAAGGTCG
This sequence comes from Gemmatimonadales bacterium, assembly GCA_036396495.1. GTDB lineage: Bacteria > Gemmatimonadota > Gemmatimonadetes > Gemmatimonadales > GWC2-71-9 > SZUA-320. The sequence continues at coordinate 3,846 of DASWKS010000108.1, read as the reverse complement.
ATGTGCTGCTTCCGGCCGGCCGGTCGGAGAGCCCGCTCATCAAGAACACGCTGGCCAAGGATCCGACCAAGAACGAAGCCGACGCGCTGCAGCAGATCTACAGTCTGCTCCGGCCGGGCGACGCCCCCAACCTGGACACGGCCCGTCAGGCGCTGCAGCGCCTGTTCTTCAACCCGCGGCGCTACGACCTGGGCCGGGTGGGCCGGCACAAGATCAACCTGCGGCTCAAGCTCAAGACCGATCCGAACCACACGGTCCTGACTGAAGAGGACTTCATCGCGATCGTGCGGTATCTGATCGACCTGGCCGACGGGCGGGGACACACCGACGACATCGACCACCTGGGCAACCGCCGCATCCGGTCGGTGGGCGAGCTGATCGCCAACCAGTTCTCGGTCGGCCTCTCGCGGATGGCCCGGCTGGTCAAGGAGCGGATGAGCATCAACTCCGATCCGGAAAAGATCTCGCTGGACGATCTGGTCAACGCCCGCACCGTGTCGGCCGTGATCCAGGCCTTCTTCGGGTCGAGCCAGCTGTCGCAGTTCATGGACCAGACCAACCCGCTGGCGGAGCTGACCAACAAGCGGCGGCTCTCGGCCCTGGGACCCGGCGGCCTCACCCGGGAGCGGGCCGGCTTCGAAGTGCGCGACGTGCACTACTCGCAGTACGGCCGGATGTGCCCGATCGAGACCCCGGAAGGGCCCAACATCGGTCTGATCACCTCGCTCGCCACCTACGCCCGGATCAACGATCTCGGCTTCATCGAGACGCCGTACCGGACGGTGAGGAACGGGCGGGTGACCAACGAGATCCGCTGGCTTTCGGCCACCGAGGAGGAGGATTTCGCGGTCGCCCAGGCCAACGCGGCGGTGGGGCCGGACGGGAAACTCGAGGACAACTTGGTGTTGTCCCGGAAGGGGGACGACTACCCCCTCCTGCCGCCGGAGCGGATCGACTACATGGATGTGGCGCCCGACCAGCTGGTCTCGATCGCCGCGGCGCTGATTCCGTTCTTGGAGCACGACGACGCCAACCGCGCGCTCATGGGGTCCAACATGCAGCGCCAGGCGGTCCCGTTGCTCTTTCCCCAGGCGCCCATCGTGGGCACCGGGCTCGAGGGCAAGGTGGCGCAGGACTCGGGGGCCGTGATCATGGCCCGTCGGTCGGGCACCATCACCCGGGTCAACGCCGATGAGATCATCATCGACGCCGGCCAGGACGGCCCGGCCGTGGGCGATCAGCCGCTGGCCCGGCTGGCCCAGGTGGATCGTTATCGGGTGAAGAAGTTCTGGCGCACCAACCAGGATACCGCGATCAACCAGCGGCCCCTGGTGCAGGTCGGCAGCAAGGTGACCCAGGGCGCCGTCATCGCCGACGGCGCCGCCACCGAGCAGGGCGAGCTGGCCCTGGGGGCCAACGTCACCGTGGCGTTCATGCCATGGTACGGCCACAACTTCGAAGACGCCATCGTGCTGTCCGAGCGGCTGGTCAAGGACGATGTGTACTCCTCGATCCACATCCAGGAGCTGGAACTGCACGTCCGCGACACCAAGCGGGGGCAGGAGGAGATCACCCGGGAAATCCCCAACGTCTCCGACGAAGCGCTGGTGGACCTGGACGAGCGGGGCATCGTGCGGATCGGGGCCCACGTGAAGCCGGGCGACATTCTGGTTGGCAAGATCACGCCCAAGGGCGAGACCGAGCTGTCGCCCGAGGAAAAGCTCCTCACGGCCATCTTCGGCGAGAAGGCCAAGGACGTGAAGGACTCTTCGCTCAAGGTGCCGCCCGGCATGAAGGGCACGGTCATCGACGTCAAGATCTTCAGCCGGGTCGAGGATCAGGTGGTCGAGAAGGACCGGGGCGAACGGATCGGCGAAGTGCGGCGGGTGGAGCACGAGGAGAAGGCCCGCATCAGCACCGTGATGCTGGAAGAGCTCAAGGCGTTGCTCGAGGGGCAGGAGGTGGCCCTCATGCTCAAAGCTGGCACGGTGGAGGAATACATCGCGCCCGGCTCCAAGCTCACCCGGGAGCAGCTGGCCAGCGTCGATCTGACCCAGGTGGATCTCAAGACCCTGCGGCTGGTCAACAAGCCCGCCAACGAGCGGATCCGTCTCACCATCGATTCCGCCACCCGCGAGCGGGCCAAGGTGGAAGAGAAGGCCGAGGATCAGATCGACAAGATCCTGCAGCCGGACGAGCTCCCGCCGGGCGTGATCCAGCTGGTGAAGGTGTACCTGGGCGAGAAGCGGAAGATATCGGTGGGCGACAAGATGGCCGGCCGGCACGGCAACAAGGGCATCGTCGCGCGGATCGTGCCGGAGGAGGACATGCCGTTCCTCCCCGACGGCACCCCGGTGGACATCGTGCTCAATCCGCTGGGGGTCCCCAGCCGCATGAACGTGGGCCAGATCCTGGAGACCCACCTGGGCTGGTGCGCCACCCTGCTCGGCTTCCAGGCCAAGACGCCGGTCTTCCGCGGCGCCACCGAGAACGAGATCGGGGTGCTGCTCCGCCTCGCCGGCCTGGTCTGGGCGGGACAGGGTTTGGCGCTGCGCCACAAGGCGCCGACCGTGGATGGGGCCACCATCGACGCGGTGCTGAGCGATCTGCGGCACTCGGCGGCCCGCACCCTGACGGAAGCGACCCTGGCCGATCTGAACCTGCGCCAGGCCTCCCCGGTCACCCGCGACCTGTTCGACCGGGTGCGGCAGTTCGTGAGCGCTTCCAGCGTGGAATTGGGCGAGCGTGAAGTGGCCCTGCGGCGCCAGGAGGTGATCCACCATCGGGCGCTGGTGGCCGAGGCCGAAGGCGATCGCAAGAAGAGCCTCCAGAAGGTGCTCAAGGAGCTCGAGACCGCCGCGGGCCAGAGCCCGGCCGACGCGCTGGAGGCGCGCGGGTTCGCCGCGCTCGCCGCGCTGGCGCGGGGTGGCACGGCCGGAGCGGATGTGGCCCAGGCGGTGGAGGAGCTGATCCGCGCCGCCGGCCTGACCCCCTCCGGCAAGGTGCGGCTGCGGGATGGCCGGGCGGGTCAGGAATTCACCAACGACGTCACGGTCGGCACCATCTACATGCTCAAGCTGAGCCACCTGGTCGACGACAAGATCCACGCCCGCTCGATCGGGCCCTACTCGCTGGTCACGCAGCAGCCTCTGGCCGGCAAGGCCCAGTTCGGCGGCCAGCGCTTTGGTGAAATGGAAGTGTGGGCGCTGGAGGCGTACGGCGCCGCGCACCTCCTGCAGGAAATGCTGACGGTGAAATCCGACGACGTGAACGGCCGCAGCAAGGTCTACGAAGCCATCGTCAAGGGGCAGAACCTGCCCGAGCCCGGGATTCCCGAGTCGTTCAACGTGCTCGTCAAGGAATTGCAGGCCCTGGGTCTCAAGGTCCATCTCGGCGAAACGGCCGAGGGTGAGGAGTAACCCGGATCATGATCGATTTTCGCAGCGGGCGTGAGCCCAAGAGTTCGAGTTTCGACTACATCTCGATCCGCATCGCCGCCCCGGAAGAGATCCGGGGGCCGCGCGACCCGAAGGAACGGGAACGGGTGGAGCTGCAGGGCAACCGGAACTGGTGGTCCTGGGGCGAGGTGACCAAGCCGGAGACGATCAACTACCGCTCCTTCAAGCCGGAGAAGGATGGGCTCTTCTGCGAGCGCATCTTCGGCCCGGTCAAGGACTGGGAATGTCATTGCGGCAAGTACAAGCGGATCCGCTATCGCGGCGTCATCTGCGACCGCTGCGGCGTCGAAGTCACCCTCAGCAAGGTCCGGCGCGAGCGGATGGGCCACATCGAGCTCAGCGTGCCGGTGGTCCACATCTGGTTCTTCAAGACCCTGCCGTCCCCGAT
>DASWKS010000107.1:0-3783 GCA_036396495.1 Gemmatimonadales bacterium | reverse complement strand
CAGTACCCCAGGGGAACGACCGTGACGGATCAGCAGATGGCACAGGTCCATCTCGTCCCGCATGCGTTTCACGGCGATTGGAACTACACGATTCGCCCGAAACACCGACAGCCATGAGTCAGTTATTCCGTCACAAGCCCTTAGTCACGAATCACGAGAGGACCACCCATGCGGTTCATCACCCCGGCACTGCTCCTGGCCCTCGCCAGCCCTCTCTCAGGCCAGCAGCGGTCGGTCGGCGAGGCATACGGTGAGGTCGCCACCCGGATCATCGCGGCAGCGACCAAGGACTCGGCCGCCTGGCAGAAGCTCGCCCGCCTCAGCGACACGTTCGGCTCCCGCTTGAGCGGCAGCGAAAGCCTGGAACGCGCCATCGACTGGGTCCTGGCCGAGATGCAGCGCGAGGGGCTCCAGAACGTGCGGGGCGAGAACGTCATGGTCCCCCGCTGGGTTCGCGGCGCCGAATCGGCCGAGCTGGTCGGTCCTCGGCGCCAGCGGCTGCCGATGCTGGGATTGGGTGGGTCGATCGGGACACCGCCGGAGGGGATCACCGCCGACCTGCTCGTGGTCTCCAGCTTCGACGAGCTCAAGGCGCGGGCGGCCCAGGCGCGGGGGAAGATCGTACTGTTCGATGTGCCCTTCACCACCTACGGCGCCACGGTGCAGTACCGCGGCACCGGAGCCATTGAGGCGGCCCGGGTGGGCGCGTTCGCCTCGCTGATCCGATCGGTCACGCCTTATTCGATGCGGACCCCGCACACCGGCGGCATGCGATACGACTCCACCGTCGGCCGGATTCCGGCCGCGGCGCTCACGCTGGAGGACGCGACGATGCTGCACCGGATGCAGGACCGGGGCGAGCGCATCGTGGTGAAGCTGATGATGAGCGCCCAGACTCTTCCGGACGCACGGTCGCGCAACATCGTCGCGGAGCTGCGCGGCCGGGAGCGCCCGGACGAGATCGTCGTGATGGGCGGTCACATCGATTCCTGGGACGTCGGCAGCGGCGCGATGGACGACGGGGGCGGTGTGGTGATCGCCTGGGAGGCGCTCCGGCTGCTGAAGGCGTTAGGCCTGCAACCCCGCCGGACCATCCGGGTGGTGGGGTGGACCAACGAGGAGAACGGCCTCCGGGGCGGCAACGCCTACCGGGATCAGCACTCGGCCGAGCTCGACAATCACGTGTTGGCCATCGAATCCGACGGCGGGGTGTTCCGGCCGGTGGGGTTTGGCTTCACCGGTGGAGACAGTGCCCGCTCGATTCTGCGGCAGGTGGTCAGCCTGCTCCGCCCCATCGGCGCCGATAGCCTGCTCGCTGCGGGAGGCGGGGCCGACATCGGGCCCATCATGCAGCGCGGGGTGCCCGGGATGAGCCACGTGGTCGACGGCAACCGCTACTTCTGGTACCATCACACCGATGCCGATACCCCCGATAAGCTCGACCCCCGCGAGGTAGCCCAGAACGTCGCGGCCATCGCGCTCATGTCCTACGTGGTGGCCGACTTACCCGATCGGCTGCCACGCCGCTGAAACACGCCCTGACCCCGGGTCGTCTATCTTTGAGTGGGGCCAGGCACCGCCTGGCCCTTCTGACTGAATACACCCAGGAAGGATCATGACGCGGATTTCTCTCGGCAGTCTTCTACTGATGGTCTCGGCAGCCGGCGCGGGCGCGCAGACCGGCCCCAACCCGGTCAAGCACGACCCCAAGCCGACCGTAGCGGCCATTACGCCAGCCGACTTGATGAGCCGGGTCTATATCTTCGCCGACGATTCGATGCTCGGTCGCGAGGCCGGCACGCCGGCCCACCTCAAGGGCACCGAGTACATCGAACGCGAGCTGCGCCGGATCGGCCTCGAGCCCGCCGGCGACAACGGCTCCTTTTTCCAGGAGTTCGGCCTGGAGACGATTCAGCCCCAGGTCACTGTGAGCGTGGCCGGCGAGGCCCTGGTGCAGGGCGCCGACTATCTGGCTTTTCCCTTTGTCCAGCTTCCCGCCATCGGCGCCCCCTTCAATGCCGAGAACGTCAACGTCGTGTTCGGCGGGAAGTTGGGCACCCCCAACCTGGTGGCCCCCGATGCTGTCGTCGGCAAGCTGGCGCTGTTTCTGCCGGCCGATGGCGGCGCCGGATGGCAGTTCTGGTCCCGGTTTGGCCCGCCGCAATACCAGCGATATGCCGGCGCCAAAGGGCTGATCATCGCGGCGCTCGATGTCACGCCGACCGAGGTCAGGGGACTCCTCCAGGGCGAGGGGCAGATGCGGATCGCGGGCCAGGGTGAGCTGCAGAAGGGCGAAATCCCGACGATGTTCGTGTCCCGGTCGGCAGCCGAGAAGATGATGGGTGGACCGGTCACCGGGATTCTGCCCGGAGCCGAAGGGAAACCGGTGACAGCCAAGGGATGGTTCGGTCCGGTGCCGACCCCCGCGCCGGCCCGCAACGTCGTCGCCCTGGTGCGGGGCAGCGATGCGACCCTCAAGTCGCAATACGTGGTCTTCGGGGCCCACAGCGACCACGACGGTATCCGCTCGGCGGTGGAGCACGATTCGCTTCGCGCCTTCAACACCGTAGTCCGCCCGGGAGGCGCGGAGGATACCGGCAAGCAGCCCACGGCGCAGCAGGCCGGCGCGGTCCGGGCCGTGCTCGACAGCCTGCGCCAGGCGGGCCCGGGCCGGGTCGATTCCATCATGAACGGCGCCGACGACGATGCCTCCGGCTCGATGGCATTGCTGGAGCTGGCCGAATTCTTCGCCAAGAACCCCGCCAGGCGCTCCCTCCTGTTCGTATGGCACACCGCCGAGGAGAAGGGATTGTTCGGCAGCGCGTGGTACACCGACCATCCGACGGTTCCTCGCGATTCGATGGTGGCGGCTCTCAACGTGGACATGATCGGGCGGGGCGGTCCGGCCGATCTCCAGGGTGGAGGACCGGGATATGTGCAGCTGATCGGCTCGCGCCGGCTTTCGACCCAGCTGGGGACGTTGGTGGAAGAGGTCAACGTCAAGGGGAACCACGGATTCACGTTCGACTATCAGTACGACGCCGACGGCCATCCCCAACAGTTCTACTGCCGCAGCGATCACTACAATTACGCGCGCTACGGAATTCCAGTGGTCTTCTTCTCCACCGGCAGCCACCGGGATTACCACATGGTGACCGACGAGCCGCAGTACCTGGACTATGAAAAACTCGCTAAAGTCACCAGCCTCATCGGTGACGTCGGCAAGACGGTCGCCAACCTGGACCAGCGGCCCGTGGTTGACAAGCCGAAGCCCGATCCCAAGGGGGAATGCAAGCAATAGTACTGAGTACTGAGTACTGAGTACTATATGTACATCATCGCCGGCAATCCCAGCTGCCTTCGCAGCAGCGACATCTGGCCAATGTGGTAGGAGTCATGCTGGGCCAGGAAACCCGCCATTCCCAGCAGGGTTCCGTCGGTTCCCGGAAATCGATGTCCCGTCTGTGCCAGTGACGCCTCGTCCAGTTCGTCCAGCACCGCCATGAGATGGAGTGACACGGCCTCCCACGCCGAGACAATCGTCGCGATTGGGGGAAGCGGCTCCAGCTCGTCCAGTGTGCGGCCCTTCTCCAGAACGCCCCCCAGGGGATTCTCGGTGGCCCGGCCCACCTTCCGGCAGAGGTAGTGGCGGGCATCGGTAAGGTGGGCCGCCAGAAACGCCAGAGTATCGGTGCCGGCGTCACCCGGCGATTGGCCAGCGGGTCATCCACTCCATCCAGGCAGTGGTGGAGCAGCCGGGTGTTGAGCGAGAAGATCGTGCCG
>DASWKS010000106.1:0-4708 GCA_036396495.1 Gemmatimonadales bacterium | reverse complement strand
CGGGAGCCGCCGGTCTCTCAGATACCGGGCGAACTGTTCCCGGAGCGGCGCGAGATCGGTGTCAACCCCCACGTTCACCCGGTCCTTCTTCAGATGCGGGGAACCACACCGCCACCTCGATCGGGAGGGGCGGTTCGTCCTCCACCCCCCGGACCGGGACCAGGGCCAGCAGTTCCTCCAGCGCCTCCAGGGGACCGGACCCCACTTCATCCAGGCCCCAGTCGAATCCGCCGCGCTGGCGGCCCTTGATCAGCAGGGCGTAGCGGGCGGTATAGATCCGGCGCCGGTCGCCTTCGACCTGCGACAGGATAGCGGTCCCGAACTCGCGCTGACCGGCACGCATGGTGCGAAACACCCAGATGCCGTCGATGGTGCCGGGGGTGAGGACCGGTCGCAGCGCCTCGGCCAGCCGCTCCCACCCGGGGCCGGTGCCGGGCTCCGCCTGAGCTAGGCGCGGCGGCATCGTTCGACGTACATGCGAAGCACGTGCATGAAATCCTGGGCGTTGGTGACCACACCATAGGCCTGGTGGGTGCCGCGGTCCCGGAGCTTGTTCACGATGAACTCGGTTTGATCCACGCAGATGGTCATCAGGGGTTCGGGTGCTCCCCGGTGGGTGTGAAAGGACGGCAGCATGTTGCCGACGGCGATGGCGTGGAGCGCGGTGGCGATGAAGATGGCCCCGGTGGCTCGGACTGTGTATTGGCGCATAGCATCCTGGGCGGCGGCCATGTCGCTGATGACGCCCGGCAGTGGTCCGTCGTCCCGGATGCTGCCCGCCAGAACCCACGGCACCTTCCGGGTGACCAGGGTGTACATGATGCCGCTCTGCACCAGGCCGGACCCGACCGCGGCCTCGATCGATCCGGCCGCCCGGACCCGATTGATGGCGCGCATGTGCAGGCCATGGCCGCCTTCGGTCGGCTGGCCGGTGGAGGTCATGCCCAAGGTGGTCCCGTAGATGGCGGCTTCGATGTCATGGACCGCAACCGCGTTGCCTGCCAGCACCGCCTGCACGTAGCCGTTGGCGATGAACCACTCGAAGTCGGCCCGGGCCCGCGAGTGCACCAGCGCCGGCCCCGGCACCCAGATGAGGTAGCCGCCCAGCTGTCGTTCCTGCTCCAGGCGCGCCGCCAGGTCATCGTAGTTGACCGGGCGTTCCCGGCTCACCGCGGTGCCCATGAACCGGAACTCGTTAGGACTGGCGACGCTGCCCAGGAATCCCTCGCTGTACACCACGATTCCGTCGCTGCCATCCTCGGCCAGGCCCATCGCGACCGCATCACCCCGGCGAGCCAGCCGCGGCTCGACTGCTTCCAGTCCGCTCCCCCGCCGCACGATCACGCAGTCCATTCGGGGCCGTTCCGGCATCAGCCACTTCCCGCCGACATGAACGTAGGTCGGCAGGTTGGAGGTAGAAAAGAATCCGTCGGGGAGCACGCCGTCCGAGGGGGCGGGTTCGAAGCGCGCTTGGGGCGCTCCCGCGAACGGTGGCGCCGCGAAATCAGGACTGGTTCGGCCTGTCATAGGTGCAACAATTCTAATAGGTTGCACCCATGGTCGCCGCCCTTCTCACGCTCATTTCGCTGCAGAGTCCGGCCGACACAGTCCGGGATTCGACCCGCTCGGTCCGGCTCACCGATCTGGAGGTGACAGTCGCCCGCCGCCGCGAATCCCTGGCGGCGTTGCCCATGGCCGCGGCGGTGATTCCGCGCTACGAGCTGACCCGGGGCCAGCCCACCATCGGGCTGGACGAGGCGCTGACACTGGTGCCGGGTGTCTTCGTCGCCAACCGCTGGAATTTCTCGCTGGATCAGCGACTCTCGATCCGCGGTTTCGGCAGCCGCGCCAACTTCGGGCTGCGGGGCGTGAAGGTGTATCTGGATGGCGTCCCCCAGACCCTCCCGGACGGCCAGAGCCAGCTCACCAACGTCGAGATCGCCTCACTGGAACGGGTCGAAGTGCTCCGCGGCGCGTCGTCCGCCCTCTACGGCAATGCCTCCGGCGGAGCGTTGCTGCTCGAATCGACGGCACCCTCCTCCCAACCCTCGGGCGGCTACGGGCGATTGCAGGGTGGCGGATTCGATTCCTTCAAGTGGTTGTTAGGCGGGACCTTTCGCCAGGACCGGTGGTCGGGTGGAGTGCAGGTCTCGCGCTTCACGACCGATGGGTTCCGGCAGCACAGCGCCGCCGAGTCCCGGCAGCTGAGCGCCACGCTGCGATACGTCACGGACGGCACCGTGGCCACGCTCAAGGTGGCGGCCGCGGACAATCCCCGGGCGGAGAATCCGGGCGCGCTCACGGTCGCCGAGCTCGCCGCCCGCTTCGACAGCGCGGCCGGGACCAACATCACTCGGGGGGCGGACAAACGGGTGGAGCAGCAGCAGGCGTCGCTCCGGATCGAGCAGCCACTGGGCACGTCGAGCCGCCTCGCCGTCACCGGCTTCGTGCTGTGGCGCAGGCTGGACAATCCGCTGGCTACGCCCCCTCCCGGGCCGGTGACCTCGACGGCGGGGACCTGGAACGGCATCGATCGGGAGGGCGGGGGCGTGCGGGTGGAGCTGAACCTGCCGCTCACCCCGTCGTGGCGCGCCACCGGCGGAGTCGACCTGCAGGCGATGAACGACGAACGCGAGAATCAGCGCGCCGAAGCCGGAGTTCCCACTGGCGCGGTCCTGCTGCGCCAGCGAGAACGGGTGCTCGAGGCCGGCCCCTTCGCGCAGCTCCGCTGGCAGGCGGCGCCAGGCCTGACCGTCGATGGCGGGGTCCGCTACGACTTCCTCGGCTTCGACGTGGACGATCGGTTTGTCGACGACGGGATCGACCACGGCGGCTACCGCCGAATGAGCGCGTTGAGCGGGAACCTGGGAGCGGCCTTCGAGCCCGCCGCCGGGCTCTCGGTGTACGGCCTGGTGTCGACCTCGTTCGAGACCCCGACCACCACTGAGCTGGTCAACCAGACCGGAACCTCGGCCGGGTTCAACCCCGACCTCGATCCGCAGCGGGCGGTGAATGTCGAGTTGGGCGTCAGGGGCCGGCGGGGTCGGGTCGAGCTCACCGCCACCGGATTCGTCACCCGGGTTCAGGACGCCATCGTGCAGGTGCGGGAAGTGAGCGGGCGGGCCTTCTTCGACAACGCCGGCCGGATGCGGAACCGCGGACTGGAGCTGGGCCTCGTGGTCACGCCCGCTCGCCGGTTGGTGCTCAACGGCGCGTACACCTGGGCCGACTACACCTTCACCGAATATGTCTTGGTGAACGGGGCTCAGGCGGATACCCTCACCGGGAACCGACTGGCGGGCATCCCGCGCCACTTCCTCAGAGCCGGAGTGCGACTCGGACCGGTCCGGGGGCTGACGCTCGACGTGGATCAGCTGGTCAGCTCGTCGCTATTCGCCGATGACGCCAATACCATCACGGTCGACGGCTGGGGTGCCGGCGTGACGAACGCCCGGCTGGCGTGGAGCGGCGCGTTGGGCGGGTTCCGGCTGGTGCCGTTCGTGACGCTGCAGAACGCCTTCGATCGCCGCTACGTCGGCTCGGTGACGATCAACGGATTCGGGGGCCGGGTTTTCGAGCCCAGCCCGGGGCGGCACGCGGTAGTAGGAATGGAGCTCGGGCTGACGCCGGGACGGTGAGCAGGAAGCAGGAAGCAGGGAGCAGGGAGCAGGGAGCGGGAAACAGGGAGCAGGGAGCGGGGAGCAGGAAGCAGGAAGCAGGAGAACGGAACGTTAGGCGGAGTGCAGTGAGCCGGTCCTGTCGACCGTTTACTGTTCACTGTTCACCGTTCACCGTTCACCGTTTAGAGGTTAGAGCATCGAGGCGGGATCCCGATCAATCGCCACCCGCACCTCCCCGCTTCCAATTTCCGGGGCCAGAGTCCGCACTATCCGTCCCAGGTCCTTTCCGTCTCCCTTGAGCACCACGTGGTAGCGCCACCGTTGCTTGATCCGGGCGATCGGACAGGGGGCCGGTCCCAGCACGGTGAGGCTTAGGTGGTGACGCTGGCTGATGGCGGCGCACCAGTCGGCCAGTTGGGTGGCACGCTGCACCACGGCCGGCTCCTGGCTTCCCGAGACGATGACATTCACCAGCGCCACCGCGGGCGGATACGGGGGGGACTCGCGCTGCTCCCGCTCCGCGGCCAGAAACCCCTGGACGTCATGGGTCGACGCGTAGACCAGGGCGTGATGCCGGGGTTGGCGAGTCTGCACGATGACCCGCCCGCCTCGATCCCCCCGCCCGGCCCGGCCGGCCACCTGAGTCAGCAGCTGGAAGGTGCGTTCGGCCGCCCGGAAGTCCGGCAGATAGAGCGCCACATCGGCGTCGACCACGCCGACCAGTGTCACCTCGGGCAGATCGATCCCCTTGGCGATCATCTGGGTCCCGAGCAGGATATCGACTTCGCGCCGCTCCACCGCGCCGAGGATGCGCTGGTGCGCCCAGCGCGCGCCGGTGGTGTCCAGGTCCATGCGGGCCAGCCGCGCCTCGGGAAACCGTTCCGCGATCACCTGCTCCAGCTGCTGGGTACCGACCCCCCGTTCGGCCTGGATCGCGTGGCCGCACTCGGCGCAGGCGGTGGGAATCGCGGCCCGGTGATCGCAATAGTGGCACCGGAGCGCCGCCGGCGTGCGATGCAGGGTGAGGGAGATGCTGCAGTGGGGGCACTCGGGCACCGCCCCGCAGCTGCGGCATTGGAGAAACGAGG
>DASWKS010000105.1:0-8016 GCA_036396495.1 Gemmatimonadales bacterium | reverse complement strand
TGGCGGGCGAGCTTGGCTCGCACCAGTTCGACGTGGCCGTCTGGATGTTGAACGGGCTTCCGGCTCGTATCAGCGGGCGGGGCGCGATCCGGTTGCACGACGACGGTCGCATCGTGTTCGACACGGTCGGGGCCGAGCTGGTCTGGGCCAACGGCGTCGCCCTGCAATGGAGCGCGACCCTGGCCAGCTCCTACGGCGGTCAGTTCGAGGTTCTGCATTACGTCAACGCCGCCATCCGCCTGGCCTGGACCCACGCCTGGCTCTTCAAGGAAGTGGATTCACCGACTCAGGGGTGGGAGGTCTACGCCACCCGGCAGCAGTTCTACAACGATGAGGGCATCGTGTTGGTGGCCGATGCGACCAAGCTCGCCGCCCAAGGGCGGCTCAAGGAGGGCGCCGGGTTGCCCCATACCCCCCTGCATTACGCCCTGGCGGACTTCTTCACCGCCGCGACCGAGGGAAAACAGCCGGCTACGCCCCTCGCGGTGGCGGCTCGAGCCACCGCGCTCGGCGTGCTCGCCAACCAGGCCATTACGACTGGCTCGCTGGTGCCGGTTCCTCCGGACCTCTGAGACAGAACCGATGAAACTGCACCTGTCGCTCCATCGGCGACATCTGCGTTATCTGCGGATAACCTGGGCAGGAACCCCGACCGGCGCCGCCGCGATGGCTTCGGTGGCGGCTTCCTGGAGCAAGGTGGCCGTGGCGGCGGGTAGGGTCAACGAACCCGATGCCACTGTAAGGCCGCGGGGCATCCCCACGGGCGAACGCTGGTGGATTACCGCCGCGATGGTGATCGCAGCCAGATAGGTCCCCATCGCGGTGGGATGAAAGCCGTCACCCCCATAGAGCTCGAGCGCAGCATCCCGCCGCCACGCAGCCCGCCAGGCATCTCCGGCCGGAAAGAGCAGTCCGTTGATCGCCTGTGCCGCCAGCCGGTAGGTCTCGCTGACGCGGTCGAAATCGGCGCTTCGCTCGCTGGACGGCCACACCATGTACATCCCCGGCAGGCCTCCCTGCTCCCGGATTGCCTGGTCGAACGGGACAATCCACTGCAACAGATTCTGTCGGCTCGACTCGAGTGCCGACGGCCCTTGCTGCATGACCACGTGGGTCCAGCTGCCCTGCTGGATCGCGCTGCGGGCTTCACCCTGGTTCCAGTGATCCTCCAACGCATAGTCGGGGAACGCGACTGCCGCGGCCTGCGTGGTCGGGACGTCCAGCGAGTCGGACAGCGCTTTCACCATACCGGGCAGGTCGTTGAAATAGGTGAGGCTGTTGCCGACGAACAGGATCCGGACCTGGGCATCGGGATCGGGCCTGGGACCCGAGGGGGTGCTGCCAAGACAAGCAGAGCACGCCGCGGCGAGCGCCACGATCAGCCACTGAGATATGAACGGCATACCTGGCCCTACGCCGGGGTGAAGACGGGGGTTTCTGATCTGGGTCGTCATACTATTATATTCTAGGTATACACTTCTAGGTATCAAGATGGCACGCGAACTCGACCTGCCGCAGGGGACCCTTGACCTCCTCATCCTGAAAGTGCTCACCTGGGGGCCGCGCCACGGCTATGCCATCGCCCGTCTCATCGAGGAACGGACCGGCGAGCGGCTGACCATCGAGGAAGGCTCGCTGTATCCCGCCCTCTATCGGATGGAGCGGAAGGACTGGCTCAAGGCGGAGTGGGGCACGTCCGAGCTGGGGCGGAACGCCAAGTTCTACTCGCTCACGCGCGCCGGCCGCGGTCAGCTGGTTCGTGAAACCGACCACTGGCGCACGGTGACTGACGCGGTGGACAAAGTGCTCCGGAGCGACCATGCGTAGGCTCCTCTTCGGGAAACAACTGCGCCGGCTGGGGTGGAAGCCGGGGGTCCAGGCCGAGGTGGAAGACGAGCTCAGCCATCACCTGGAGTTGATGATCAGTGAGGCGATGCAACGGGGGCTCTCTCGGGAAGAGGCCGAAGCGCAGGCCCGGCTCCGTTTCGGCGCCGATGCGGCGGTGCGGGCGGCCTGCGAAGAGCTGGCTCGCAGCCGAGATCGTTCGGGGGATCGACTCGCGCTGCTGGCGGACCTGCGCGACGATCTGCGGTGGGCGGTGCGATCGCTGCGTCGCAGTCCCGCCTACACCCTTTCGTCGGGCCTCACCCTGGCCCTGGTGGTGGCGGCCAACGCACTGGTGTTCACCCTCGCCTATGGGATCCTGTTCCGGCCCCTTCCCTACCCCGATTCCGGCCGCTTGGTCGCACTCAACGAGCGCATCCGGGCCGGCGACGTCTGGGAGGTTTCGGTGCCGAACCTGGAAGCGCTCCAATCCCAGAGCCGGAGCTTCGCGGGATTGGCCGGATGGTACGGCAGCGAAGCAACGCTGGTGAGCGAGGACACGCCCCGAGTCAGCCTGGGGCTGGTGACGGCCGAGTTTTTTCCGACTTTGGGGACGCCGGCCGCAATGGGGCGCACCTTGACCGCGGCGGACCAGCAGAGCGCCGAAGGCCGGCCCGTGGTTCTCAGTCACGCCGCCTGGCAGACCCACTTCGGCGGCGACTTGGCCATCCTGGGCCGGGCGATCACGCTCAACACCGAGCAGCTCACCGTCGTCGGCGTCATGCCGGCGTCATTCCGCTTTCCCACCCCCGACGTTGCGGCGTGGGCGCCGTGGGGTCCGATCCAGCCGTGGATGCGCAATCGCTCGGTCCACATCATGCAGGTGGTGGGACGGCTGCGTCCCGAGGTGAGCCTGGCCGCGGCCGCCACCGAGCTGGCCACCATCATGCAACGGGTCCAGGCCGAGCATCCCGGGGAAGATCCCGCACACACGGTCCTGGTTCGTGACCTCAAGACTACCCTCACCGGCAATGCCCGATTAACCCTGCTGCTGTTGTTAGGCAGCGTCGGCGCGGTGCTCCTGCTCGCCTGCGCCAACCTGGCCGGCCTCACCGTGACCCGTGCGTCGCAACGGGAAGGTGAATTCGCCATGCGGGCGGCCCTGGGCGCATCGCGCTGGCGGCTGATCCGGCAGCTGGTGGTCGAAAGCACCCTGCTGGCACTGGTGGCCGGCGGGGTCGGCATCGGCTGCGCCGCCGGCCTGGTCACGCCAATGCTCGGTTTCCTTCCGGCCGCCGTGCCCCGGCCCGGCCCCATCGGGCTCGACCTGACCGTGGTGGCGGTGACTCTGGTCGTCGCCGGTTCAGCGGGTGTGATCATCGGCGTCATCGCCGCCATCCGGGCCGCCCGACACGATCCGGCCCTGCGGCTCAGGACGACCGGCCAGGCGGCCACGGCAAGCGTAAGCCGGCTCCGCCTGCAACGGGGCCTGGTCGCGACCCAGATGGCGTTGTCGGTGGTGCTTCTGGCCGGCGCCGGGCTGCTGCTGCAGAGTTTCCGGGAGGTGTTGCGGATCGATCCGGGATACCGGACCGACAGCACCCTGACGGCGATGGTATCACTCCCGTCGAGTCGTTATTCGCCATCCCAGGTGATCAGGTGGTATCAGGATCTACCGGCGCGACTGGAACGCATTTCCGGCGTGGTGAGCGCCAGCGCGGTCAGCTCCCTGCCGGTCTCGGGCGGCCTGGCGCAGGGGGATCTCACGCTGGAGGATCAGGCCTTTGCACCCGGGCAGGCCCCGGCGGTCTCATACCGGCGGGTGCTGCCCAATTACTTCCGCACCATGGGCATTCCTCTGATCCGGGGACGGGAGTTCACCGATCAGGACCGAGGTGAAGGCGCGATGGTGGTGGTCGTAGGTCAGTCGCTGGCCGATCGGTTCTGGCCCAATCAGGATCCGGTGGGGAAGCGCATCAAGGTGGGTCCGCCCGGAGGCGAGCCGTGGCTCACGATTGTGGGAGTCGTGGGCGATGCGCGGTACGACCAGCTGGAGCAGCCACCCCGGTTGGACACCTACGAACCACATGCCCAGCGGCCCCGTGGCACCATGGGGGTGGTGGTCCGGACGGCGGGCGATCCCCTGGGGCTGGCCGATGCGGTCCGGTCGGGACTGCGCGAAGGCGATCCGGTCTTGCCGGTCTGGAATGTCCAGAGCATGGACGATCGGGTGAGCGGGTCACTGGATGGCCGTCGCTTCACCACCTCGATCCTCACCGGCTTCGGAGTCGCGGCGCTCCTGCTCGCGGCCATCGGGATCTATGGCGTGAGCGCGTACAGCGTGGGACGGCGCCGGCGCGAGTTCGCCATTCGTCTGGCGCTCGGCGCCCGACCCGCTACCGTCCAGCGACAGGTGCTGCGGGAATCGCTTCGGGTGGCGGGGCTGGGCATCATGCTGGGCCTCCCGGCCGGAATCGTGCTGACGCGAATGATTCGGGCCCTGTTGTTCGATGTCTCACCCAGCGATCCTCGGATCTTCGGATCGGCCATCCTCCTCCTGGGAGCCGCGGTGCTGGCAGCCACGTGGCTCCCGGCCCGGAGCGCCACCAGGACCGACCCGGTCACGGCGTTGAGGGAATAGTCGGAAGGGTCGTAAGAGTCGGAAGGGTCGTAAGGGTCGTAAGAGTCGGAAGACTGCGGTGTGTTCCGACTCTTCCGACTTTTCCGACCCTTCCGACACTTGAAACCGAAGACCTACTGCCGTCGCGCCCGCTCGCTGGTGTATCGCCGGGCAAAGGCCAGGGTAGCCTCGACGATCTCGGCGGCCCGGGCATCCGCTCCCGCTACCCTATCGAACCCGTGCGCCCCGGTTGGATGGGTGTAGAGATCGATCTGGACGTTCCGGAGCAGCGCCAGCTGGAGAAACCGGTCGATCGATGCATTGATACCCGGGATGGCGTCCCGTCCGGCCCGGGCCAGAAGCAGCGGCGGAAGCGAGTCGGGCCGGGTCATCAGGTAGCGCGATGGGTCCCAGGCGGCGGCGCTGTCCAGGGCCGCGCGGGCATGGGGCCCCCGGAAGGGCGTGTGAACACCCAGGTGCGCCAGATCCATAAAGGGGTAGTAGAGGATCAGACAGCGCACCGGCTCGCCATCGGGCCGGAGAAACAGATTGGCGAGCGGTCCGCCGGCCGAGAACACGGCGACGCAGATGCGGCTGGGGTCGATGCCGTGGCGGTCGGCCCGGGCTCGTACTGTGCGCATCAGGTCGCGAACGTCTTCCGTGACCGGTATCACTTGGTCGCGGACCGTGAGCCGGTGATTGAAGGTGATGGCGGCGAACCCCGCCGCGGCCGCAGCCCGCCCCCACTCGAGATAGGAGTCCCACTCCTTGGGCAGGGCGCTGGCCGGCAGGGCCGCGGTGTCGCCGGGGATGATGCCCCCGTGGATGAACACGATGGCCGGCAGCCGGGTCGATCCCGGCGGCCGGTAGACATCGTAGCGCAGCGAATCCCCATAGTCGCGGTTCTCGGCCGTCGCCGGCACGGCCTTGTAGGCGAGGTTGGCCTGGCGGGTGACCGATTCCATCCCCGGCGGGCGGAACGCCAGCCGGCGCTCGGCCTCCTGCCCTTCCATCACCGATGGCAACACCAGGAGCCCCGCTGAAAGACCCCACCGGAAGTGTCGCATTGGACCCGCTTTCCTGATCTGGTTCCACTGATACCGAGGATCCGGCCGCTGTCCGCCAGCCCGGCGGGATGAGACGGACCAGGTCAGGGACGGATGCCCATGGTGAGGGTGCTGCTGCGACTCCCGGCTGGAGACTAGCGTTCCACGATTTCCAGGAGAAGACGGCCGACCCGCCAGTTGTCGATGATGCCACCGAACCGTTCCGCCCCAGGACCGGAGGCGAACAGGGGGGTCATTTCCGCCGTGTGGTTGGGGCTGGTGTACCGTGCTACCAGGCTGCTCGAAGCACCGCGCCGGGAAGCCTCGATTCTCATCCGGGATGCCGTAGCGCCCAGCTCCCGCGAGAGCCGCGCGATCTCGTCCTGCTGCTCGGAAGACAGCAGTGCCCGCACAGCGGCCAGGGGCTCCATCCCACTCACCAGATTCTGAGCCGCCGCCTCGAAGGCCAGACTGTCGCGGGTCAGCTCGAGGGACAGGCCCCCAGTCTCGTGATCCGCTACGACCACGATCAGAGTTTCCGGATGGCCACGCTGATGCTCGACCGCGACCCGGATGGCTCCATCGAAATCGAGCATCTCGGCGGTCACCTGGTCGAGCGGTTGGTTGGCGTGACCCCGCCAATCGGGCTGCGAACCTTCCACCATCAGAAAGAACCCGTCGGGATCTTGCCCCAACACCGCGAGCGCGGCGCGGGTCATGTCCGGGAGGCTGGGAACCCGGGTTGCCGCAGCGGGCATCTGGCTCGGGGCGAACAGCCCGACAAGGCGTCGGGTCCGCCGGAGATCGAGGGCCCGGAACGCCTCGGCGGTTTCGACGACGGTGTATTGGCGGCGAAGGGTGGCGAGCAGATCAACCGAGTCGGGCCGGGTCCGGCCGTCGAAGTACCGCCGCCCGCCGCCCAGCATGACATCGACCCGGGCATCGACCATCTGTCGGGCGATTTCGAATTCGGAAGCACGCGATGGCACGTGGGCGGCGAAGGAGGCGGGTGTGGCGTGGGTGAGGGTCGAGGTCGCGACCAGGCCGGTCGCCCAGCCTCGGTCGCGGGCCGCCTCGAGGACGGTCCGGAGCGGCATTGAGTCCGGGCCCACCCCGATCGCGCCATTGAAGGTGCGAATGCCCGTCGCATACACCGTCGCCCCGGCGCCGCTGTCGGTGACGAGGTTGTCCGAGCTCCGGTTGTCCACCAACCCCATGATGCGGAGGCGCTCGACCGCCAACGAGTCCGTCGCGAGCCGGGCGGCGCTCCAGTAGGCCGTCCCTACGCCGTCCCCGATGAAGAGGATCACCCGTCGGGGTGCCGGTTGTCCCTCGGCGGGACCGCCGGCTCCCAGTAGCAACGTCACCAGCATCGTCACGCGCTTCATGCTTTCTCCTCTGGAACCAGCGGGCTACTTCAGGACGAAGGCCACCAGCCAATCGCCGATCCCGGTCGGAAGATCCATTTTCCCGTGGCCACCTGCCGCGATCACGACATACTGTTTGCCGTTCACCGTGTAACTCATCGGCGTCGCCATCCCGCCCCGCGGCAGCTTGGCGCTCCACAGCTCCCGCCCGGTGTCGGTATCGAAGGCGCGGAACATGCCGTCCACCGTGGCCCCGATGAAGACCAGCCCCCCGGCGGTGACCAGTGGTCCTCCGGTGTTAGGCACCCCCATGGTTTTGCCGATCGAGTCCCCGGCTTGGGGTACCCAGTCCGGCACCAGTCCCAGAGGCACCTCCCACTTCACCTGGCCGGTGGGGAGGTGGACGGCCGCCAGCGTTCCCCAGGGCGGGGGATTGCAGGGAATGCCGGTGGACGACTCCACCGTTTTCCTCCGCATGGCAAAGGGGACGCCGCGCATACTGCCGTGCTCATATTCGCCCAGCGCCGCGCGCGACGCCGCGAGTGAATCCTGGGGGATCAACTGCACCAGCGTGACCAGCCGGGCGGTGTTGAGGACCAGCAGCTGCCGTTCCGGATCCCAGGCCGCACTGCCCCAGTTGGTCCCGGAGGCGTTGCCCGGATACATCAGCGTGCCCAAGGTATCGGGCGGAGTGTAGATCCCTTCGGACCGGTAGCGCGTCAGCAGGGCCCGACACTCTTCCCGCTCCACCGGGGTGAAGCCGAACGCGTCCTCCGGGCGTAACCGCCCCTGGGGCATCAAGGGCCGGGGAAGGGTTGGAAATGGCTGGGTCGGCCAGGCCGACTCGCCCGGGACCCGGCTCGGTGGCACCGGTCGTTCCTCGACCGGGAACAGCAGCTCACCGGTTGACCGGTCGAGCAGGAAGAGAGAACCCGTCTTGGTCGGCTGGGCCACCGCTGCCCGCTCCCGGCCGTTCTGGCGCACGGTCACCAGCACCGGCTGGGCGGCGTTGTCGTAGTCCCACAGATCGTGATGCACAGTCTGGAATCCCCAGACCACTTCCCCGGTGCTGCCCTTCAAGGCCACCACCGAATTCCCCCATCGGTTATCTCCCGGTCGCCGGCCGCCGAAGAAATCGGGGCTGGGGCTGGAGGTCGGG
>DASWKS010000104.1:0-8070 GCA_036396495.1 Gemmatimonadales bacterium | reverse complement strand
GCGCTACGGCGCCAAGATGGAGGAGTCCCTCCTTCGGGTCCTGCTCGCTTCCCCTTCCTGGCGCACCCGGGCCGCCGGTGAATTCACCAGTGGGGACTTCGAGCTGGCCGGGTTCCGGGCGGTCTTCGAAGCGCTGGCCGCACTTCCCGAGAACGCCGACGCCTCCGATGCGCTGCCCCACCTGCCCGAGGAATTCGCCGGGGTCTTCGAACGGCTGCGCGAGAGCGCGGCGACCCGGCCCGGGCTCGATCTCGACCGGGAGTATGAAGGCGCGGCGGAAAAGCTCCGCGATCGTGCGGAGTTCCGTCGCGTATTTCGGATACAGGATCCGGCGGAGCGCCGACGCATAATGATGGCGTGGTCGCCGGAGCGAAAACAGCGGTGGATGTGGCTCCGGGCCGACCTCTCGGCCCGCCGCTCACGTCGCCAGTAAACCAGTACGGGGAAACCTGCATGCATCCAGATCTCGAAAAACTGCTCGACCTGCAAGAGAGAGACGAACGCCTGTTGGACGTGGATCTGCGCCTCAAGGATCTGCTCGACGAGGTCACCGCGCTCGACGCGGCCCTGGCGCGAGGCCGGTCCGAGGTGGAGGAGACCCGGAAGGCCCATCAGAACGGAGCCAAGCGGCGCGATGAGCTCGAGGCCAAGGTGGACGGCCTTCGGGTGCTGCAGGACCGGCGCCGCCAGCGGCTGGATCTCGCCAAGACCAACCGGGAGCTGCAAGCCCTCACCAGCGAGCTGGAGCTGGCGCGGAGCATCCTCACCAAGGAGGAAGCCGAATGGTTCCGCGCGATGGAAGGCGCGGCGGAACTGGAAGGCAGAGTGACGGCGGCGGAGGCCCGGGTGGCCGAGCTCGAGGCGGCGCAGGGAACCGCGAGAGAGGAGCTGGCCGGCCGGATCGCCGCGATCGAAGCCGAGCGTCAGGCAGCCGCCGCTGAACGCCTGGTCGTGGCTCAGGGGCTGAGCCGTCCGCTGCTCATGCGATACGACCGGCTGCGCTCGGCCCACAAGGCGACTCCCGTAGTCGTTCCGTTGCACGGCAACGCCTGCGGTGCCTGCTTCACCGCGGTACCAATGAGCCGCCGGAGCCACATTCGCGCCGGCCTGCTGCTGGATGGATGCGAAGCCTGCGGTGTGATCCTGTACGCCGCCGAGACGATCAACACGTGATTCGCTGGATCGTCGAGGCGCCGGCCGACGCCGGCCTGGCTCAGACCCTGGTCTCGGCGCTCAACATCCCGCCGGCGCTGGCGCGGCTGCTGGTGCAGCGCGGGTACGACGAGCCCGAAAGCGCCAAGGCCTTTCTCCGCCCTTCGCTCGACGCCCTCTCCGATCCCTACTCGCTGGCGGGCATGGCCGACGCGGTCGCCGCCGTGGCCGGCGCGGTCGCCCGAGGCGAGACCATCCTGGTTCACGGCGATTACGATGTCGACGGCCAGAGCGCCACTGCGCTGCTCACCCGGGCGCTGCGCGCGGCCGGGGCCCGGGTCGAACCCTTCGTCCCCCACCGGCTGCGTGACGGTTACGACTTCGGCCCCGCCGGACTGGCCGAGGCCCAACGGGTCGGGGCTCGGCTGATCATCACCTGCGACTGCGGCATCACCGCGGTGGAGACGGTTCGCCTGGCGGCCGAGGCCGGCATTGCCGTGGTGGTCACCGATCACCATCTCCCCGGCCCGGAATTGCCCCCCGCGGTGGCCGTGGTCGATCCCCAGCGGCAGGACGACGTCTCGGGACTGGGTGCGCTGTGCGGCACCGGCATCGCCTTCAAGCTGGCGCAGGCACTGGTACCCGCGCTGGGTCTGCCGGTCACGCTGCCGCTCCATCTGCTGGACTACGCCGCCATTGCCACCGTGGCGGACGTGGTGCCGCTGGTGGGGGAGAACCGGATCATCGTCCGGCATGGGCTGCGCCTGTTGCGCCAGAGCCGGTGGCCGGGATTGCAGGCGCTGCTCCGGACCGCGGGGCTCGCCAACCGCTCGGTGCGTGCCGGACAGATCGCGTTCATCATCGGACCCCGTTTGAACGCGGCGGGACGGGTGGGCGAGGCCAGCGCCGGTCTGCGCCTGCTGCTGACCGACGATCACGCCGAGGCAGTGCGGCTGGCGGAGCAGCTCGAAGTCTGGAACACCGAGCGACAGGCCATCGATCAGCGGATTCTGCAGGACGCCATCGACCTGGTGGAACACGACTTCGACCTGGAGCGCGACTCGGCCTTTGTGCTGGCCGCCGAGGGGTGGCACCCCGGTGTGGTCGGGATCGTGGCGTCGCGGGTGGTGGAGCGGTACGGCCGGCCCACCTTCCTGATCGGCTTCGACGGTGAAATCGGCAAGGGGTCGGGAAGGAGCATCTCCCGCTTCAACCTGCACGACGCGCTGCTGGAGTGCGCCGATCTGTTGGATCGGTTCGGCGGGCACCGGATGGCCGCCGGGCTAACCGTGCGACGGGACCGGCTCGAAGAGTTCCGGGCTCGGTTCGGGGCCGTGGCTCGGCGCCTGCTCGATCCCGGTACGCTGGGGCCGGAGCAGCGGGTGGATATCGAGCTCGACCTGGCGGAAGTCACCGGCGATCTCGAGCGACTCTGCCGCCATCTCGAGCCCTGCGGCATGGGCAACCCGTCACCCGTGTTCGGGGTGCGCGAAGTCCGGTTCGCCAATCGGGAGGTGGTGGGGCAGGGGCATCTCAAGGGCATCCTTCGCCGGGGCGAGTCCGGACTCGACACAATCGGCTTTCAGTGGGCTGACCGGGTCCCCTGGTTGTGTGACGATCCGGTCGACGCCGCGGTCAAGCTGGAACGCAACGACTACATGGGCCGCAGTACGCTTCAAGCCAGGCTCGTCGCGCTCACGCCGACTGGTTTCAGCAGGGAGCAGGGAGCAGGCAGCAGGGAGCAGGGCTCGGTCATTCTGACGGCTGATGATTGACAACGGATGACTCGCATCATCGCCGGCGAGTTCGGGGGCAGGCGGCTGGCGGTGCCGCGCGGACGAACCACCCGCCCCACCGCCGATCGGGTGCGGGAAGCCTGGATGAGTATTCTGGCGCCCAGATTGCCGGGCGCGCGGGTGCTCGACCTGTTCGCTGGCACCGGGGCGCTGGGACTCGAGACCCTGTCGCGCGGAGCCGCCGCGGCCGATTTCGTCGAGCAAGCGCCGGCGGTCCTCACCCTGCTTCGCCGGAACATCGCGGAGCTGGGAGTGGCGGAGCGGGCTCGCGTGATCCGGGCCGACGGCCTGCACTTCGCCACGGGGCTGGCGCCGGGAGCGTACCAGGTGGCGCTTGCGGACCCACCCTATGGGGGGGATTATGCCGAGCGCCTGGCCGCGGCCTTCCGGCTGGTGCCCTTTGCGGACCTGTTGGCACTGGAGCACGAGTCGGGCTTCGATCTCGCCGCCGATGATGTGCGACGCTACGGCGACACCGCTATCTCCTTCTTCCACGCCCCATGACCCGCATCGCCATCTACCCCGGCTCGTTCGATCCGCCGACCCGCGGCCACGAGGATCTGCTGCGCCGCTCGCTCACGCTGGCCGACGAAGTCCATCTCGCGGTGGCGGTGAACCCGGCCAAGCAGCCCCTGTTCGACGTGAAGGAGCGGCTCGAGCTGCTGCACGCCCTCTTCGGCCCGGTGGACCGGGTGAAGGTCGTTTCCTTCGAGGGATTGCTGGCGGGTTACGCCCGCGTTGTGGGTGCTACCCTGGTGGTGCGGGGGCTGCGGGCCGCGGGTGATTTCGAGTACGAGCTGCAGATGGCGCTGATGAACCGGCAGCTCAACCCGGCGCTGGAGACGGTGTTCCTGGCTCCCGCCTCCAATCTCGGGTTCGTGAGCTCCACTCTGGTGCGCGAGGTGGCCCGCTATGGCGGGGAGCTGGGCGCCCTGGTGCATCCCATCGTGGCCGAGGCGCTGCGAAAGAAGTTCCGGGCGTGAGCTTTCGGGCGACGCTGCGCGCGCGGGCCCGGCAAGTCAACGCCCGCATCGTCCTGGCCGAAGGATCCGACCCGAGAGTCCAGTCGGCCGCCGACACGCTCCGGAACGAAGGCATCGCAGAACCGGTCCTCCTGGGGGGCCCGGGCATCGACCCGCTCGGCGATCCGCGGCTCCCGGCCGTGGCGGAACTGCTGCGGACCCTGCGGCCCGACCGGATCAACGATGCGATTCACGCGCTGGACCTGGCGGCGGATCCGGTGCGGTTCGCCGCGGGACTGGTCGCCCTGGGACAGGCCGATGGCGCGGTGGCCGGAGCGGTGCACACCACCGCGGACGTGATCCGGGCGGCGCTCTGGGCCATCGGGATCACGGCCGAGGCCACGCTGCTCAGCTCCGCGTTCTACATGGCGCTGCCCGACGGCCAGGTGCTCACCTTCACCGATTGCGCCGTGGTGGCCGAGCCCGATGCCGACCAGCTCGCCCACATTGCGCTCGCCGCCGCCCGGGACCGCCGCCGGCTGATCGGTGACGAGCCACGGGTGGCTTTTCTCTCGCACAGCACTCGGGGCAGCGCCGCTGGGCCCCGGGTGGATCGCATGGCCAAGGCGCTAGCCCGGTTCCGCGAGCTGGCGCCGGAGGTGGCCGCCGACGGCGAGCTGCAGGGCGATGCGGCGCTGGTGCCCGAGATCGCGGAGCGCAAGGCGCCCGGCTCGCCCCTGGCTGGGCAGGCCAACATCCTGGTGTTTCCCGACCTCGATGCCGGCAACATCGCGTACAAGCTGGTCCAGCGGTTGGCGGGCGCAGCGGCCATCGGTCCCTTGTTCCAGGGGCTGGCCCGGCCCATGTCCGACCTGTCGCGAGGGGCTGCCGCCGACGATATTGTGGACGTCGCCGCCATGGTGGCACTACAAACCAGGGAACAGGGACCGGGAAGCAGGGAGTGATGACGGGACCCCAGGGAGCTACGTCCTGCTCCCTGCTTCCTGCTCCCTGCTTCCTGCTTCCTGCTTCCTCCGAATCCGGGGGACGCATGGGTCTCACGACGACGGCGCGGGGAGAGGTCGCAGTCATCCGGGTGGATGGCCAACTCACGGTCGGCAACCGGCAGGAGCTCAAGGTGACGGTGCAGGCCGGCGTCGACGCCGGCGGCCGTAAGTTTCTGCTCGATTGCTCTTCCACCGGATATATCGACTCCTCGGGGCTGGGCGCGCTGGTCACCATCGCCAAGCGGGTCCGCGAAGCCGGAGGCCAGATTCGCTTGGCGGGGCTCAATGACGATCTGCGCTCGCTGTTTGAGCTGACCAAGCTCGACACACTCTTCGCCATCTACCCCGGCGTCGAGGAAGCCCTCCAGGGCTACTGAGCGGGGCGATGGCCGACCCCGGCGCCTTGGCCCTCGAGCGTCTTCCGGGCCGTCCCGGTGACGGACTGGAAGCGGCGCTGGCGCTGCGCCTTCCCAGCGAAGTAGGCCTGGTCGACACCGTCGTCGAGCTCTTCGCCCGCCATTGCTTCGACGGCCGTCAGAGCAGCCGCCATTCCCTGTTCCGGCTCCGGGTGTCGCTCGCCGAGGCCCTTGCGAACGCCATCCAGTGCGGCAACGACTGCGATCCTGCCAAGATCGTGCAGGTCCAGGCCGAGCTGTTCGTCGATCATATACGCCTGCGAGTGTCGGATGAGGGGCCCGGTTTCGATCCTTCCCTGGTGCCGGATCCCCGCGATCCGGAGATGCTGGAGAGCCCGTGCGGACGCGGTCTGTTCATCATCCGCCATCTGGCGGAACGCGTCGAGTTCAACGAGAAGGGGAACACCATCTGGATGACTCTGCCACGTCGGTAAGGCGGCTGGCGCCCGTCCTGGAGCTCCTCGGCAACATCACCCGCTCACAACTCCGCCTCTGGCAGGCGGACGACCAGCATTTGCGACTGGCCTGCGGCGACGATCCAGGGTATCCAGTCGAGCGCCCCAAGGCCGAAGGCCTGGTGGCCACTCCGGCCGGCACCAGCTGGTTCACCCCGGTGCCGGAGACCGAGGGGCTCTGGCTCGAGATTCACGGCGACGGGGCCCGACCCACCGGGATGCCGCGGGCCGCGCTGGCAGCGCCCCTCATCGAGATGCTGCTCTCCTCCGAGCGCGATGCGGCCCGCCTGTGGGATGAGTTGACCGTTCGCTACGCCGAGATCGATCTGCTCTATGCCATCAGCGAGATCCTGGGCCAGACGGTGCGGCTGGAGGAGGCGGCCCGCACCATTCTCCGCCAGGTGGCTCGCGTAGTGGGCGCCCGCCGGGCCTCCATCATGGTGTTCGATGAACCCGCCAATCTGCTCCGGGTGGTCGCCAGTCAGGGTTTCGACAAAGGCCACGCGCCGGCGCTTTCACCCGACGACCCCCAGTCGATCGCGGCCCGGGTCTTCCGCGATCAGCGAGTCATCGGAGGCGACGCGACCCAGGTGGCGGGGCGGCGCGGCGCCGGCCGCCATCCGGTTTACAAGGGCAATGCCTTCCTGAGCGTCCCGATCTGTTATGCGGCGCCGGGCTCCCCGGCTCGTCCTATCGGGGTCATCAACCTCACCGATTCGTTGGACGGCGACCGGTTCACCCCCCGCGATCGAAAGCTGGTGACTGCCGTCGCCAACCAGATCGGCGCCGCTATCGAGAACGCCCGCCTGGCCGCGCGGGAGCGGGAGCAGCAGCGCCTGGAAGACGAGCTGCAACTGGCCCACGATCTCCAGCTCAAGCTGATGCCGGAGCCCCACGTCCTCAAAGGCGAAGCCCAGGTGGCGGTCCGCTGCGTCCCGGTCGCGTCGGTGGGCGGTGACTTCTACACCTTCCTGCGCCAGGGCGAAGGCCGGCTCGGCGTGATGCTGGGTGACGTGTCCTCCCACGGAATGTCGGCGGCATTGGTGATGGCACTGGTGCTGTCCGCGGCCGGCATTCATACCGCCGCGGCGGCGGGGCCGGCCGAGACGCTGCATCGCCTGCGCGAAAGTCTGCTGGCCAAGCTCTCCGAAGTGGAGATGTTCGCGACCGCCTTCTACGGAGTGCTCGACCGCAACGCCAGGACTCTCTTCTATGCCAACGCCGGGCATCCCCACGCCTTCCGGATCACGGAGGCCGGGAAGGCCGAGCGACTCGAGGCCACCGCGATGCCGCTCGGTCTCGGCACCTGGGGTCCCATCGCCCAGGCGACCTTCAGCTGGGATGTAGAGCACGATCTGCTCTGCCTTTTTACCGACGGGCTGGCGGACGCAGCCAACGCGGACGGCAACCGCTTCGGTGAGGCGCGGATCCTGGAGCGGATCACCGCGCTTCGCGATCGTCCCCCCGAAGAGATCGTCGACGCGGTGATGACGGAGGTGGACCGGCACTCCGCATCACCGGCCGACGACCGCACGCTGCTGGTGCTCCGCTTCTAGCCGTGGCGCGGCCGCGGCGCCGGTTCGGCCAGCATTTCCTCACCAACACCCGCATTCTCGATCGCATCGCCGAGACGCTCGATCCGGCCCCGGGGGATCGGGTGCTCGAAATCGGGCCCGGTCACGGAGCCCTGACCCGCGCCCTGCTGGCGCGACTGGCTGTGATCACCGTCATCGAGATCGATCGTGACCTGGTCCCGGCGCTGCGGACCCGATTCCCCGGGATCCGGGTCATCGAGGGCGATGCGCTCGAGCTGGATTGGCATCAACTCATCGATACCGGTTGCCCAAGCGAGCCTCGTCCCTGGCACGTGACCGGCAACATCCCTTACAACATCACGTCTCCCCTGCTCGACAAGGCCCTCAGTCCGCCCCGGCCGCAGCGGATCGTGTTCCTGGTGCAGAAGGAAGTGGCCGACCGGGTCACCGCCCGGCCGGGTAGCAGGGAGTACGGCTCGCTGACCGTGGGCGTTCAGGCCGTCGCCAGCGCCGAGCGATTGTTCACCGTGCCCGCGGGCGCCTTTCACCCGCCGCCACGGGTTGATTCGGCGGTCATTCTCATTACTCCGCTGGAACGGCCCCTCGTGCCCGATGAGTCGATCAGGACCTTCCGCCGCATGGTCACGGGCCTGTTTGGATTTCGCCGGAAGCAGTTGGGTCGGGGGATCCGGCAGCTGACCGGCTGGCCGGCCGACCGGGTGGTTGAGCTGCTGGCCCAACAAGCCC
>DASWKS010000103.1:0-9639 GCA_036396495.1 Gemmatimonadales bacterium | reverse complement strand
GCCGTGCCGACATAGCGCGGGTCGGTCAGCTCGGAAGCGGCGGCGCTGAATTGGGCGCTGTCGCCCACCACCGCAATGCCCCACACCAGACAGAGCGCGGTCAGGGCTACCGGCATGTGAAACAGGAATCCGGCGAACAGCGCGCAGGTTCCCGAAATCGCCATGCTCCAGGCCGCGATCGTGGTCCGCCCCACCCGGTCCGCCACCGCGCCGGCGGCGACACAGCTGAGGGCGCCGACTGCCACCACCGCGAACCCGGCCAGGCGCCCCCCGGTAGGAGACCCGCCGTTCTGGCGGTAGCTCTCCAGCAGAAAGACCGGCGCCCAGGTCCACATGGCGTAGAGCTCCCACATGTGTCCCAGATAACCCAGGTTCACCAGCCGGGTCGGCCGGTGGGCCAGCGCCCGGCCCACGAAGCGCCAATCGAACGGCGCGGTTCCCGTCAGGTAGGGACCGGGGCGGATGAACCAGGCGGCGATGGCCGCGGCGAGCACGGTCATGGCGGACGTCACCAGCAGCACCGGCCGCCAGGGCGGCATTCCGGCGGAGCCCAAGATGGGGACCGCGTTGAGCAGATGGGGCAACGCCGAGCCCAGCGTGAGCGCCCCGACCAGCAGACCGATTCCGAAGCCGCGGTCTTCCCGGCACCAGGTCGCCACCAGCTTCATGGCCGGCGGATACACCCCCGCCAGCGCCACGCCGGTCACGAATCGGAGCACCAGGGCCAGGTTCGGGCCGGTGTCGAGCAGCGGAATGGCCGCGTTGGCTCCGGCCGCCAGCAGGGCGCTTACGGCGAACAGACGGTAGACCGGCACCCGGTCGGGCAGATTGATCACCGCGCTGCCGAAGGCACCCACCACGAAGCCGAGCTGGACCGACATGGTGAGCCACGCGGCCTGGGACTGGGTGAGGGTCCACTCGCCCCGGAGCTGCGGCAGCACGGCCGAGGCGGCGAACCACGGGCCCATCGCCAGGGTCTCCGCCACCGCCAGCAGGGTGAGTTGTCTCCCTTTCACGCGGAGCAGCCCCCGCCGAAAACGTCAGGCCGAGGGTGCACGGACGCGCGACTCGCGACCCGGACCTAGATGCTGCAGACGGTGAACCCCTGTCGCAGCGAGGCGATCGGATCTCGCCCGCGGGAGGGAATGAACTCCTGACCCACAAACCCGGTGTAGCCCAGATCCGCGATCGCGGTCATGATGGCGCGGTATTGCAACTCCTGGGTCTCGTCCAGCTCGTGCCGCCCCGGCACCCCGCCGGTGTGAAAGTGGGCGATGGCGTTGAAATGGGTCCGGATGGTGTGGATGACATCACCCTCCATGATCTGCATGTGGTAGATGTCATACAGCAGCTTGAAGCGGGGCGAACCTACTCGTCTGACCAGCTCGGCACCCCAGACCGTGTGATCGCACTGGTAGTCGTGGTGATCCACCTTGCTGTTGAGCAGCTCCATGCACACGGTGACGCCCCATTGCTCCGCCAACGGCGTGATCCGGCGCAGTCCCCGCTCGCAATGCTCCATGCCTTCCCCATCCGACAGCCCGGTCCGGTTGCCGGAGAAGACGATCATGTTGGGAAGGCCGGCCGCCGCCACCAGCGGCAGGAGCCGGGCCGCCTCGGCCACGATTCGGTCATGCTGATCGGGACGGTTGAGCCCCACCGCGATGGTGGTGGGTCCGGTGGCCATCGCGCAGGTCAGCCCGAACCGCTTGGTGACCGGCCACTCGTGTTCTCCCAGCAGCTCCACCGATTGGAGGCCGATCTGCTTTGCCTCGCGACAGAGGGTTTCCAACGGGACTCCCTCATAAGGCCAGCGGCAGACCGACTGTTTCAGGCGGGCAGCCGGTGGGGCGGGCGGGCGGGCGGTCGCTGACGCTGATTGAGTAGCCGCCGCCCCCGCGGCCACCATGGTGGCAATCGCATGTCTTCGATTCATAGGATCCCTTCGACCGACTTCGACGGCCTTCGACCTCTTCGACCTCTTCGACCCCTTCGACGCTGCTTTCCAAACATACCGGCCCCATCCCGATTGCTATAACGCGTGCCGCCGGAGCAGCGCGACGGCGCGGGAGCAGGCCCGGGCAGTCAGCGCCATGTAGGTGATGCTGGGATTCTGGCAGGCCGAGCTGGCCATGCAGGCTCCATCGGTCACGAACAGGTTCGGCGCGTCCCACACCTGATTCCATCGATTCAAGACCGACGTCCTCTGGTCGCGACCCATCCGGGCGGTGCCCATCTCGTGGATGCAAAGCCCCGGCGTGGAGTGGTCGTTGAAGGTTCGTATGCCGATGCCGCCGGCCGCCTCCAGGATTTCGGCGCAGGTCACCTGCATATCCTCCGCCATGGCCAGCTCGTTGGGTCCCCAGGTGCAGTGCACCCGGAGCGCGGGGATGCCCCACTTGTCCTTGAGCTCCGGGTCGAGCGCCACCCGGTTGTCGTGCCGCGGCAGGCATTCGCCCCATCCGCCCAGCCAGAAACTCCAGGGCCCCGGTTCTTCGATGAGGGCCCGCTTGAAGTCGGCGCCGAACCCCTTCAGGGTCCGGTCCCATCCCGAACGGCTTGCGCCCCCCTGACAGCCGTAGCCGCGAACGAAGCCGGGATGTCGCTCCTTCACGTTGCGGAACCGGGCGACGTAGATCCCGTTGGGCCGGTTGCCGAAGGTCCGCTCCCGCTCGTGGCCGGGAATGGTGGCCGAGGCCCCGGCCAGGAAAATGTGATCCATCAGATTGTGGCCCAGCTCTCCGCTGCTGCTGCCCACGCCGTCAGGGTAGCGCGGGGTCTTCGAGTTGAGCAGGATGCGGGCCGATTCGAGCGCCGAGGCGCAGAGAAACACGACGCGGGCCCGGAACTCGAGCGCCTGCATGCTCACCGCGTCGATCACCCGCACTCCCGCCGCCCGATCCCGGGTCTCGTCGTAGATGACGCTGTGAACCACGCTGTGAGGCCGGAGCGTCATCCGGCCCGTCGCCTCGGCGGCCGGCAAGGTGCTGGCGATGCTGTTGAAATAGGAGTGGGTGATGCAGCCCCGTTCGCAGGCGCCACAGTAGTGACAGGCCGCCCGCCCGTTGTGGTCCTGGGTGAGAATGGCGCACCGGCCGATGGTCATGACCCGGTCGCGGCCCCAGGTTCGCGCCATGGCGGCCGCGACGTCCCGCTCGGCGCAATTCATCTGCATCGGCGGCAGAAACCGGCCGTCGGGAAGCTGAGGCAGCCCCTCCGCCTGGCCGCTGATACCGATGAACCGCTCCACGTGATCGTACCACGGCGCCAGCTCGCGATACCGGATGGGCCAATCGCCCCCGATGCCCTCCCGCGCGTTGGCCTCGAAATCGAGATCGCTCCAGCGGTATACCTGGCGGCCCCACATGATCGAACGGCCGCCGACGTGGCGGCCCCGGATCCAGTCGAAGGTCGTGCCCGAATCGGTGAGGTAGGGGTTTTCCAGATCGTTGACGAAAAACTTCGAGGCCCACTCATCGCAGGCATAACACTTCCGCTGGACCGGCTGGTTCCGCTCGAGCGTGCGGCGGTCGCCCCAGCCGCGGTAGAGGTGCTCCCAGGCCTGGACGTGTTCGACGTAATCGCGGGCCGGCTCGATGGGGCGTCCTGCTTCCAGCACCAGGGTCCGCAATCCGGCTTCGCACAGCTCCTTGGCGGCCCAGCCGCCGGTGATTCCCGATCCGACCACGATGGCGTCGTAGAGGTCCTGGCGCGCCATGTCAGCCTCCGATCGGGACGCAGCCGTCGAAGCGCCCGGGCAGGACCACGCTGTGCAGCACCTTCTCCTGCACCTCACGGGAGGTGAAGTAGCCGTAGACCACCATGCCCTTGAGCCGGGCCCAGGCCTGCTCCCCGCTCCCGTCGGGGAGGGCCGCGGCGGAATCGAGCCCGGTCAGCAACTCCGTTTTCTGCGCCGGCTGAAGCGCAGCGAAGCCGGGCGCTCCCATGGCACGCGCCCGCGCCTGAATCGCGTCCAACCCAGCCAGAAAGCGGTCGCGCTCCGGGCCGGTATCCCAGAACGCCAGGATCCGGTCGATGAATTCGACCACCCGCACATCGCTGGCGCCGGGACTATCGGTTCGGGGGATAATGAGATCGGAGAGCTCGGTCACCAGGGCCACCTGCTGGCGGTCCAAGGCCGAGAAGGAGCCGTCGCCCACCGCGGCGTGCAGGCGCCGCCCGAATCCAAGCCGTTCCTCCGGACTCATCGGGCCGAGGACCGAGACGGCGGCGGCGCCGCTCAGCGCCCGCAGCAGATCGCGTCGCTGCATCGAGAGGTCCTGGCAGGGGACCAGGGGAACCTATACCCTGCACGGTTGGCATCAAACGCCTCGAGGCAGCTGCAGCACCCGGCTCAGGAAGACCAGCTGGTCCGTCCAGTTGTCGATTGAGTCCTCCTGCGTGGCCCCCGCCGAGTGGCCGGCACCCCAGGACACCCGGAGCAGAACGGGCTGGTCGCAAGCCTGGGCGGCCTGCATGGCGGCCACGAACTTGTAGGCATGCATGGGAACCGTGACCTCGTCTCGCTCGCCCGGCAGTACCATCGTGGCAGGATAGCAGGTTCCGGGTCGGAGGTTGTGGTAGGGGGAATACGCCAGCAGCGCCTGGAAATCCTCAGGGTTCTCGGTGGAGCCGAAATCCGATCGCCATTGCCGGCCGCCGGTGAACCGGTCGAATCGCACCATGTCGAGCGCGGGATAGTCGATGGTACTGGCGGCGAAGAGTTCCGGCCTTTGCACGATGGCTGCGGCCGCCACCATCCCGCTGGCGCTGCCGGCGTTGATTGCCAGCTTGGAGCGGGTGGTCCACCCTTGTGCGATCAGCCATTCGGCCGCCCCGATCACATCGTCGATGGCGGTCTGCTTGCGCCGCCCGATGCCGGCCTGGTGCCATTCGCGCCCGTACTCGCCACCCCCCCGAATATTGGGCAGGGCGAACACCCCTCCCAGCTGCATCCACACCGCGACATCGGGTCGGTACCAAGGAGACGCGGACCATCCGAAGGCACCATAGGCGTACATCAGCACCGGGGTACCGGGTCCGGGACGCAACTCCCGGCGATGGCTCACGAACATGGGGATCCGGGTGCCGTCCTGGCTCCGGTAGAAGACCTGCCGGGTGACAAACTGGTCGGGATCGTGCCTCAGGTCCGGCCGCCGGAAAGGTCGCACCCGCCCGGTCGCGACGTCGAGCGAGTAGATGGTGCCGGGATCGGCGAAGTCGGAGAGCACGAAGAACGCCTCGCTCCCGTCGGGCCGGCCTGAGAAGCCGGTCCAGATCGAGCCCATTTTGGGCAGGCGCACGTCGTAGGCGAATCGCCCGTCGCCATGGTAGACCTTCACCCGCATCCAGGCGTCGTGCCGGTAGGGCACGATCAGACGCCCGCCGACATAGGCCGCCCCGATGGTCGGTTCGATCACGTCCTCGGACTCGGCCACCACCGTTCGCCACTCGGCTCGGGCCGGCCGCCGGGCATTGACCGCAATGATGCGAGAACGGGGTGCGTCGAGGGTGGTCTGGAACCAGAGCGTATCGTTGGCGCTGCCGAGGAAGGTGTACGAAGCGTCGGGCTCGGGCAGCAGCGGCTTGAGAGCGGGTGGTCCCGCGGCAAGATCGCCCAGCAGGACCCGGTTCCTGGGGTCGCCACCGATCCCGACGCCTACCACCAGCCAACGGCCGTCTCCACTCACGGACGTACTGAGGAAGAGATCGGGGTCGGCCGGGTCATACACCAGGACATCCCGCTCCTGCGACGTGCCGACTCGATGGAACCACAGCCGCTCGCCCTGCAGCGTGGAGGACCGCTCGGTCCCCGGCGCGGGTATCGGCAATCGTTCGTAGTAGAAGCCGGCGCCATCGCCGGACCAGGCCAGCGAGGTGCGGCCGCCGTTCATGCCGGTGAGAGTGTCGGCCAAATCCAGGCCAGTGCGCAGGTCGCGAACCCTGAGGGTAATCCACGAGGAGCCGCTCTGCGAAACGCCCCAGGCGAGCCAGCGTCCGTCCCGGCTGGGGAAGAAGTTCACCAGGCGCGCGGCACCCGAGCCGGGAAGGGAGTCCTCGTGGATCAGGATTCGTCTCCCACCGGCGCCGTCGTCCTGGATCAGGCTCCGACGGACGAACGACGCATCCGCTTCGAAGTACAAATAGCTCCCGCCCGCCGGCACCGGCGCACCGAATCGCCGGCTCCCGGCCACTGTGGCCACCCGAGTGCGAAGCCGATCGCGGTCCGGATCCGCGTCGGCCCACTCCCGGGCCCAGGTGTCCTGCGCCCGGATCCACCGGGTCACCTCCGGAGAATCAGGGTCTTCGAGCCAGCGGTAGGGGTCGGCGACCAGAACCCCGTGCAGCGTGTCCACCACGGGATCACGCCGCGCCGGGGCGGGCGAGCCTTTGGATTGGGCCGCCAGCGGCGGCGTTAACAGAGCGATCACTCCCGCCAGGAACAGTCTGCAGCGCACGGATCCCTCGATCTGGTTGGTCTACCGAGGGTACTGGAATCGCGAGAGGGGTTGAACCCGGTCGGGGCGGGTATCCAGCTGGCGGGATGAACCGGCGAGAATCAGGGACGGTCAGCCCAGTCGGCCCAGACGCTC
This sequence comes from Gemmatimonadales bacterium, assembly GCA_036396495.1. Classification (GTDB taxonomy): domain Bacteria; phylum Gemmatimonadota; class Gemmatimonadetes; order Gemmatimonadales; family GWC2-71-9; genus SZUA-320. The sequence goes on along the minus strand of DASWKS010000103.1, from coordinate 3,046 downwards.
CTCGAGCCGGCTCCGGTAGGCCCGCGACAGCGGTAGCGAACCTCCGCCCTTGAGCAGGACGACCAGATCACCTTTCACCCAGTGCTGGATCTCGCTGACCGCGTCGAGGTTCACGAAATAGGACCGATGGATCCGCAGGAACTGCGAGGGATCGAGCTGGGCCTCGAGTTCCTGCATGGTCTGTCGCACACTGTGACGGCCGTCCTGGGTATGAAGCCGGGCATAGTTTCCGGCTGCTTCGATCCAGCGCACCTGATCGGCTCGTATCAGCCGGATCCGGCCCGCGGATTTCACCAGGAAACGCCGGCGCGATCCGGAGCGCTCCAGCGCGTCAAGCAGGGCGGCAATCCGGGTGCCGGCGTCCGTGGTTTCCCGCCGGTGCAGCTGGCGGCGGGCCTGGTCCAACGCCTGGTGGAAGCGGGCTCGTTCGACCGGCTTGAGCAGATAGTCGACCGCGTGGACCTCGAACGCCTGTAAGGCGTAGTTGTCCCAGGCGGTGACAAAAATGACCAAAGGCAGCTCCCCTTCCAGCGCCGCCAGGACATCGAATCCACCGAGACCGGGCATCTGGACATCGAGTAAGACCACATCCGGATGAAGCCGCTGGATGGCCTCCAGGGCCTCAGGACCGTCCTGACACTCACCGACCACCTCGACATCGCGCTGGTCCGCCAGAAAGTCGCGCAGGCCGGCCCGCGCCAGCGGCTCGTCATCAACGATCAGCAGACTGATCATGACGCCTCCGCCGCCTGCCAGGGGAGCTCTACCAGCACTTCAGTGCCGCGCGGCACGCGGGATCTGAGCTCGAGTCGCGACCCGCTGCCATAGAGCGCCTGCAGTCTCCGGCGGGTGTTCGACAGTCCGACGCCTTCCCGGACCGGGGGCAGGGGCAGTCCCGCCCCATCGTCCCGTACCGCCAGACAGAGCCTGCCGCCGTTGCGCTGGGCTGTGACCTCCACCAGGCCCGGTCCCGGCCGGGGCGCGATCCCGTGGCGCAAGGCGTTTTCAACCAGCGGCTGCAGGATGAACGATGGCACCAGCGCGACGAGCGCGTCGCGGTCGATCTGGAACCGGATGGAAAGCCGGTCCTGGAACCGGCATTCTTCGATCCCCAGGTAGGTACGCACCCGCGTGAGCTCTTCGTCCAGTGAGCACAGCGGGGCCTCGCCGCCTTCCAGCGTTCCCCTCAGGAAATCGCTGAGCCGGTGCAGCATTGCTTCGGCGGCCACGGGATCGTGGCGAACCAGCACCGCAATGGAGTTGAGGGTATTGAAGAGAAAGTGCGGGTTCAACTGGTCGCGGAGCACAGAGAGGCGGGCTTGCGACAGCTGGGATTCGAGCCGGGCCGCCAGCAGGTCCCGTTCGCCCACGTGACGGTAATAGCGCATGGTGTGATCCGCCCCGAGCAACACCCAGTAGATCGCCGTTCCCCAGTGCAGGTGGATGACGGTGTACTTGAGCCGGGTCACCAGGACGGGGGCGCCTAACAACTGCGCCCAGTGAAACAGCCGATCGCTGAGGTCCAACAACAGCAGGCCTGCCAGTCCGAATCCGAGGCTCGCCGCCGCATGAAGTACCAGCCGGGCCGCCCGGTGGCCCCGCTCCAGCGGCACCCGCCGACTCAACTCGAGGGCGGCAGGCGCGAGCAGCAGCCAGATTGCCACCTGGGGCAGCGACCACACCAGCGCGGTGGGCCAGCCGATCCGGATGGGCCACCAGTTGATCCAGACATACATCTGGGAGGCGAAGAGCACCGTCAACAGTGCCAATCCGCCTCCCGCCAGGGTGCGGGCCAGCCGCTCGGGGGCGAACATGTTGCTGGGGAAGTTTGCTGCGAGGCAGACTGGGGCGCCAACTCGGCGGGTCATTCTCGGGGCCAGCTGCGGCGCCATGGGACGAACCCGTTGTCCTCCGGGACGAAGGGTGCGTTCCTCGCCGCCGCGTCCGGGTGTAGAATGCTGCCGTGCCCGACGCTTCCGTTCCCGCCGTCGAGTTTCACAGCGTATCCAAATCCTACGGCGCCACCCGCGCTGTCGACCGGCTCTCGCTCAGTATCGCGCCCGGCGAGTTCTTTTCCATCCTGGGCCCGTCCGGCTGCGGCAAGACCACCACGCTCCGTTTGCTCGCCGGTCTCGAGCTGCCCGATCCGGGCGGCACCATTCTCATTCACGGGGAAGACGTCACCGGCCGCCGCCCATACGACCGCCGGCTCTCCATGGTTTTCCAGAACTACGCCCTCTTTCCTCACCTCTCGGTGGAGCGCAACGTCGCCTTCGGGCTGGAGCAGCGCCGAGTCCCGGCGTCGGCCATTCCGGCCCGGGTGCGGCAGGGGCTGGAGCTGGTGCGGCTCGACCCCGCGACCTTCGCCCGCCGGATGCCGTCGCAACTGTCCGGCGGTCAGCGGCAGCGGGTGGCCCTGGCGCGCGCCCTGGTGCTCGAGCCTGCCATTCTCCTGCTGGACGAGCCGCTCGGCGCCATCGACCTCAAGCTGCGCAAGCAGATGCAGCTCGAGCTCAAGGCGCTCAATCGCCGTCTGGGCCTCACCTTCGTGTATGTCACCCACGACCAGGAAGAAGCGCTCACCATGTCGGACCGGATCGCGGTGATGGAGCAGGCCCGGGTGGCCCAGGTGGGGACGCCGGCCCAGATCTACGAGGATCCGCGGACCGCTTTCGTGGCGGGCTTCATCGGCGAGTCAAACTTTCTCGACGGACGGGCGGACGGGCGGGCGGACGGGCGGACCGTGGTTTACCGCGCGGACGGCTCATCGTTCCTGCTCCCCGACCAGCTGGAGCCGGGGCGTCAAGTCCGGATTGCCATTCGTCCCGAGTGGCTCGATCTGTTCCCGCCAGGGCAGGTGCCGCCGGCGGAGAATGCGATCCCGGGCACGGTGCGTGAGGTGATCTACCGGGGCGAGACCATCCACGTGCTGGTGGACGTCGGCGAAGGTGAGACGATGACCGTGGCGCTGCGCAACGAAGGGCAGTTGATCAAGCCGGTCTCCTGGCGCCGGGGCGATCGGGTGATCGTCGGCTGGCTCCCCGAA
>DASWKS010000102.1:0-6260 GCA_036396495.1 Gemmatimonadales bacterium | reverse complement strand
GCTGCCGCGCCATGGTGCCGTCCCGGTTCAGGATCTCGCAGATGACCCCGGCCGGCAGCAGGCCGGCCAGCCGGGCCAGATCCACGCTGGCCTCGGTGTGGCCCACCCGCTGCAGCACGCCGCCCGGGCGGGCTCGCAACGGAAACACGTGGCCGGGACGCCGGAGGTCGGCCTTCTGGGTCTCGGGGTTGAGCGCGATCTGAATGGTGCGTGCCCGATCGGCCGCCGAGATCCCGGTGCTCACCCCGAAGCGCTTGTCGGCGTCGATGCTCACGGTGAAGGCGGTGCCCAGCTCTTCGGTGCTCTGCTCGGTCATCTGCGGCAACCCCAGTTGATCGCAACGCTCCGGCGTCAGAGCCAGACAGATGAGCCCCCGCCCGTGCTGCGCCATGAAGTTCACGACCTCGGGTGTAACCAGCTGTGCCGCGCACACGAAGTCGCCTTCGTTCTCGCGGTCGCGGTCGTCGGCCACGATGATGACCTTGCCGTTACGGAGGTCTTCGATGGCCTGCTCGATGGTGCCGTACCTGGGATCGCTGGTCACGAGGCTCTTGGTGTCAGGAGTCCTTCCACATACTTCCCAATGATGTCGCCCTCCACATGGACCCGGGAGCCGGCCCGCAATCGGCCCAGGGTCGTGTGCTGTAAAGTAAACGGGATCAACGAGATCCGTATCGTGGTCCGACCTGGTTTCTCAACCACGGTCAGGCTGACGCCGTCGAGCGTGATCGATCCCAGCGGCACCGAGACCCGGGCCACTTCGGCAGGCACGACCAAGTCGAGGACCCGGGCATCCTTTCGGTTCACCACCCGCGCGACTCGGGCAATGCCGTCGACGTGACCCTGGACCAGGTGGCCTCCCAACCGGTCGCCCACCTGGAGGGCACGCTCCAGGTTCACCCGGTCACCGGCCCCGTAGTCCCGGAATCGGGTACGGTCGAGGGAGGTATCGACCACCTGGACCTTGAACCAGCCCTTCCCTTTTTGCACCACCGTCAGACAGACCCCGTCCACCGCGATGCTCTCCCCCAGTGCCAGGCGACGCCACGGAACCGCAATGGCGAGCGTCATTCCCTCGCGGGTCCGGGTCGTGGATTTTACCCGTCCGATCGCCGTCACGATCCCTGTGAACATGTTCGTCCCGCGCCTTCCTGTTCCAGAATGGCCGGAAAGATACGGCTCCGGCACACCCGGTCGAGCCCTGCGCCCGGTTGTTGCGGGCGTCCCAGCCAGGGGCTAACCTCTCGCTCCGACGGCTATGTCCCAAGTCCCACTGCTCGCTCTGTTCCTGATTGTCCTCCAGGGCACGACGGACCCCCCGGCCCGGCAGCGCCCGGCAGTTCGGGCGGCGATTGATGCCGTGGAATCCGGTAGCGTTCCGGTGTGGCAGGACCGCCTGGGGGCCCGGCTGAAGCAGCTTCCTGGCGACCGCCCAGCCAGGCTGATGCTGGCAACCCTGGCACCCATCGACTCGGCGCTCAGAATTCTCGGGCGGGCGGAACGACTGCTCTCTCCCAACGACCGCGAGCTCGAAAGCGCTCCGCGGTGTACCCGGGCACCGTTGCTGGTGGCGGCGGGAAAGCCGGGTGCACAGGTGGATGCCGACCGCGGGTTGGCCCTGGCCCGTCGGGTGGGTGACCTGCGGCTCCAGGGGCTCTGTTGGCAGGCCCTCGGATCCTACCGTTTCATCAACGTCGACGACCCGGCCGTCAGCGCTCCTCCCTTGGACAGCGCGGAGACGCATCAACGCAAGGCGCGGGACCTCGCCGGTCTGGCGGAAACCCTGGCGTGGAGCGGCTACGATCATTTCAGCTTCTTCGATCATGGGCCCGCGCTGGCCGATCTCACCCTCGCGATTGAGTTTGCACGGCGTTCGAGTAACCGGTTCGCCGAGGCTTGGGCCTTTCGCCTGAAGGGGTCGATCGGGTGGCGAACCGGCGCGTTACCCCACGCCGCCCGTGATCTCCATGCCGCGGAAAACCTCGCCCGTGATTTCGGCGATCGACCCCAGCTGCTCAATGCGCGCCGCATGCTCGGGAAACGTGGCGTTGGCCTTCTCCCCCGATGGCGCCAAGATCGCCTTCACGGTGGCTGACGGATCCGGCACTACCGGGATCTGGGTCATGAATGCCGACGGCTCGGGCGTCACCCAGCTCACCGGCGGCAGCAATGAGGACGAAGAACCCGGCTGGTCCCCCGATGGAACGAGAATCGTCTTTAGCCGAGATAGTCAGATCTGGGTGATAAACGCCAACGGAACGGGACAGGTGCGGCTCACGTCCAATGCGATCGATGGCGATCCGGTCTGGTCACCCGATGGCAGCAAGATCGCCTTTACCCGCGGTCCGAACGGCAATCGACAGATCTACGTGGTGTTCGTGGCAAACCCGTCAGATGTGAGACTGCGGCACCAGCAGCTGGGAGAGAACGAGAATCTCGATTGGGTGAGGAAACCCTAGCGGAATGTCCGGGAGGGGCGGGAATCTCCCGGCACTCCCGAGCCTCTTATTGACCGCTGTGCTGCCGGTCGAGCACCAGCAGCGTGTCCGGGCCCAGCGAGCGTCGCTCGACCGGGGTCCAGCGATAGACCTGCTCCAACAGCTCGCCATGCAGCCCGGCGAACGCCGGGACGCCGCCTTCGCCCAGCCAGAGCGGGGTCTGGAGCCAGTAGAATCGGTCGATCAGCCCGGCCCCGAGTAGCCGCCCGGCCAGCCGGCCGCCGCCTTCCACCAGCAGGGATTTGACGCCGCGGGCGTACAGGCCCTGGAGCGCGAGGGTGAGGTTGCCCGCCTCCAGAATGTCCACCCCGGCCTGGGCATACTCGGCCGCCTGGTCGGGGACCGGAGTGCCTTCGCAGACCAGCAGAACCGGGATCTCCCGGGCGCTCCCCAGCAGCGTCGTGGCCCCGGCCAGATGGGCGTGGCGGTCGAAGACGACCCGCCGGGGCGGCACCCGCGGGCTGACCGGCCCGCGCACCGTCAAGGAGGGATTGTCCACCCGCGCGGTGCGCCCGCCCACCGCGATGGCGTCGAACCCGGCGCGGAGCCAGTGCACCCAGTCGCGGGCCTTCTTGGCCGAGAGCCAGTGCGAGCGGCCGGTGTAGTCGGCCAGCCGGGCATCGATGCTGGTGGCCAGCTTGAGCGCCACGAACGGCCGAGTGGGATGGCGCAGTTCGTGAAAGAAGGCGGCGTTCTGCCGCCGCACCTGGTTCTCGACCGGCACCCGATCCACCTGAATACCGACGTCGGCCAGCTGGGCCGCGCCGCCCCTGGCTTCGGGGGACGGATCATCGGCCCCGAACACCACCCGGGCGATCCCGGCGTCGAAAATGGCCTCGGTGCAGGACGGCGTCTTGCCGTGGTGTCGACAGGGCTCGAGGGTGACCACCAGCGTGGCGCCCTCGGCGGCGGCGGCGCTCACGTTGGCGAGGGCCTCCACTTCGGCATGGGCCCCGCCGAACTCGGCGTGCCAGCCCTCGCCGATGATCTGGCCCTCGCGCAACACCACGGCGCCGACCATCGGATTGGGATGCACCCGGCCCCACCCGCGCCAGGCGAGCTCCAGCGCCCGCCGCATCGCCTCGGCTTCGGTCATGACGGGCGGGCGGCCGGACGGACGGACGGACCAACCGGGAGCGTGGTTCTCATCCAGTGAACCTTACGCCGGTTGCCCCGGCGCGCACACCACCGATGACCCAGGTCACGACCCCGGCCGAGGTCGCCGCGTCGCGAAGGGCGGCGGCGGCGGCGGCGGGAACGACCGCGATCAGACCGATACCGAGATTGAACACGTCGCGCATTTCTTCATCGCTCACGTCGCCGCCCTGCTGGAGGAACTGAAAGATGGGAGGGACCGGCCAGCCGCCCATCTCCACCACCGCCTCGCAATCCGGCGGCAGGACCCGAACCAGGTTGCCGGGAATGCCACCGCCGGTAATGTGGGCCAGCCCGTGCACCCTGCCTAACACCGGGGCGACCGCGCGCCAATACGACCGGTGCACCGCCAGCAACGCGTCGCCCAGGGTGGTCCCGAGCTCGGGAATGTATGAATCGATCCGGTGCCCCAACCGCTCGAACCCGATGCGACGAGCCAGGGTGTAACCGTTGGTGTGCAATCCGGTGGAACCATACCCTAGCAGCACGTCGCCGGGGACGATCCGATCGCCGTGGAGCGCCTGGTCTTCTTCCACCACGCCGATGATGGTCCCCGCCAGATCGAAGTGGCCGGGCTGATACAACCCGGGCATCTGAGCGGTCTCGCCGCCGGCCAGCACCATGTCGTGCGCCCGGCAGCCCCGCGCCACGCCTTCCACCAGGGCGGTAATCTGGTCGACGGCCAGGGCCGATCCCGCCAAATAGTCCAAGAACGCGATCGGACGGGCTCCGTGGACCAGGATGTCGTTGACGCTGTGATTGACCAGGTCTTCGCCCACGCTGTCGAGCCGAGCGGCTTCCCGGGCCACCAGCACCTTGGTGCCGACGCCGTCGGTGCTCATGACTAGGACCGGACGCCGCATGCCGGCCGGCACCCGGACCATGCCGCCGAAAGCGCCGACGACGCCCAGCGCCAGCGGCGTTCGGGTCCCCGCCACCAGCCGGGCAATCCGCTCTTTGCTGGCTTCGGCGGTCTGGAGGTCCACCCCGGCGGCCGCGTACTGCCGTTCGGTCATTCGATCCGCTCCGCGGCCGGCACGTGGGTCAGGTCGGTGAACTGACGGACCCGCTGGACCAGGTCAGCCAGGGTCAGCGTGTCGAATCCACGCACCCCGAAACCGGCTACGGCGTAGGATCCCATCGCCGCGCCATACACCATGGCGCGCCGCATGGCGTCGGCCGAGATGTCCCCCGAGCGGGCCAGGTAGGCCATGAACCCGCCGGCGAACGCGTCGCCGGCGCCGGTCGGATCGAACACCTCCTCCAGCGGAAACGCCGGCACATAAAAGGTCCGATCGGGCTCCATCAGCAGGGCGCCGTACTCGCCCTGCTTGATCACCACCCGCCGGGGACCCTGTCCCAGAATCCAGCGACCCGCGCGATGGATGTTCCAATCGCCCGAGAGCTCGCGCGCCTCGGTGTCGTTCACCATCAGGATGTCGACCCGTTTGAGCAGCTCGAGCAGCTCGGCCCGTTTCCCCTTGATCCAGTAGTTCATGGTGTCGCACGCCACCAGGCGGGGTTGCTGGATCTGCTTCAGCACTCCGAGCTGCAGCACCGGATCGATGTTGCCGAGAAAGACGTATTGGGCGTCATGCCAGCCGTCGGGCAGCCGGGGGGCGAACTCGGCGAACACCCCGAGGCGGGTCTCCAGCGTCTCACGGCTCTGCAGATCGTAGGAGTACTTCCCCTTCCAGCGGAAGCTTTCGCCCGGGGCCCGTTCCACCCCGCTCCAGTCGATCCCCCGGGGGGCGAGCCGCTCCAGCTCGTCCACCGGGTAGTCGTCCCCGATCACGCCCACCACCCGCACCGGGTGGAGCAGCGAGCCGGCCACGCTGAAGTAGATGGCGGACCCGCCCAGGGCATCGGCCGTCTCGCCGAAGGGCGTGAACACGGAGTCGAGGGCGATACTGCCAACCACAACCAGGCTCATCCTCACATCCGATCGGGGGCGCTCAAGCCGAGAATTGCCAGACCATTGGCGAGAACGGTCCGGGCCGCGCGGGCCAGCACCAGGCGATTCCGCTGGATCTCGGGGGGTTCGCCCAGCACCCGGCAGTGGTGGTACCAGCCGTGCACGACCCGGGCCAGATCCTCCAGAAAGGCGCAGACCCGGTGCGGCTCCCGCTCCCGCGCCGCGCGGGCCACGACATCGACGAACGCCGGCAGGGCCTTGGCCAGCTCGGCATCCAGCGCGGCCGGCAAGGCCGAGAGATCGATGGCCGGACCCACGGCCGCGGGATCGAGGTCGGCCACCCGGAAAATCCCGCTCATGCGGGCATGCGCCATCTGGACGTAGAACACCGGATTCTCATCGGTCTGCCGGGTCGCCAGATCGACGTCGAAGCTGAACGGCGTGTCACCCCGGCGCATCAGAAAGAAATACCGCGCCGCGTCCACCCCCACCTCATCGCTCAGCTCGCGCAGGGTGACGAAGTCGCCGGCCCGCTTGGACATGCGGATCTCTTCCCCGCCCTTCACCACCTTCACCAGCTGCACCAGCGCCACGTCGAAGAAATCGTCAGGATAGCCTAACGCCTTGAGCACGGCGCGCAGCCGGGCTATGTAGCCGTGGTGGTCGGCGCCCCACACGTCGATGGCCAGATC
>DASWKS010000101.1:0-7880 GCA_036396495.1 Gemmatimonadales bacterium | reverse complement strand
TCACCGGGGCCGAGCTCCTCCAACCGGCCATTGCGGAGACACAGGTTGCGATGCGCGTTCTGCTCCAGCAGGCGGTGGCCCAGCCCCAATTGTTGACAGAGCCCGCGAATGGCAGTGCGCCGGGCCGGGAAACCTTCCGCGCCGTGCTCCACCAGAAAGCCATCGACCCGTTCGCTCCAGACTTGCCCGCCCAGTCGGGTCGACGCCTCCAGGAGCTTCACCTCGGCGCCGGCCGCGGCCAACGCGTGAGCCGCGGTGAGACCGGCCAGTCCTCCCCCGACCACGGCGACCCGCATCAGACCCAGCCGGCGGCGGCGGCGGCATCGCGGACCAGACCGGCCAGGGCCGCGATCAGCAAGGGGCTGTCGTTCAGGGATTCGGTGCGTTGCAGGTTCAAGTCCAGGGTGCCGGCCAGGGCTTTGAGCTCGATATCCACGTCGTACAGCACTTCGAGATGATCGCTCACGAATCCGATGGGGCAGAGCAGAACGTCGCGCCGGCCGGCGGCCGCCAGCTGGTGCAGAACCAGGGCGGCGTCGGGCCCCAGCCACGGTTCATTGGTGCGGCCGGCGCTCTGGTATGCGATGCGCGCTTCGGATCGTCCCAGGCGGGCCATTACGCCGTCGACGCTGGCTCGGAGCTGGTCGGGATAGGGATCGCCCTGGGCCAGGATCCGTTGGGGAAGACTGTGGGCGCTGAAGACCAGCGCAACCCGATCGCGTGACTCGGGGGAAAAATGCTCCAGGCCTTCGCGGACCCTGGCGGCGACCGCGTCGAGAAAAGCCGGATGATCGAACCACTGCTGCACCATCCTGACCGCCGCATTCCGGCGAGCGGCTTCGATGGCGTTCTGGTAGGCGCCGATGCTCAGGTGGGAGTAATGGGGAGCCATGGGAATCGCGACGATCTTTTCATGGCCATCGGACCTGATGCGATCCATCACGTCGGCAATGTAGGGGTGCCAATGTCGCATCCCCACGTAGACGGGCGTGCCATTGAGGGTCCCCGCCAGGGAGCGGGCCTGCGACTCGGTCCGGCTCTGCAGGGGCGAGCCGCCCCCGATGGCCGCATAACGGTGGCGCAGTTCCTCCACCACTTCGGGCGGAGTGGGCCGGCCCCCGCGCACATCGTGGAGATAGGGGGCCACTTCGTCGAGGTTGCGCGGGCTGCCGTACGCCACCAGCAGCACCGCGAACCGCGGCCGGCTATCGGACCAGGATGCGCTTGCCATCCAGCTTCACCTGATAGACTCGGATCGGCGCCCGCACCGGTCCCTGGAGCGGCTCGCCGCTCGTGATATCGAACTGGCCACCGTGCCAGGGACAGGTCAGCACGCATCGGGCCGGGTCCAGGACGCCCTCGCTCAGCGACCCGCGGCCGTGGGTGCAGCGATCGCTGACCGCGTGCAGCCGCCCGTTCACCCGGAACAGTGCGATGGCATCGTGGCCCCGATATACCCGCCGCGCTCCGCCGTTGGGGATCTCATGGAGCTCGGCCACGGGAACGAAACCATCATCCGGGCCGCTGGGCTCGGCCACCGCCTCGAGCGCGCCGCCGAGCGAATCGAGCGCATCCCAGATGGACATCTGGATACAGGTGAAGGCGGGGGTGTCCCGCAGGGTATAGCGCGAGGCCTCCGTCTCCCGCAGCTCCATCACCAGCGACACGAAATCGGAGGGATCGTCGCCCTCGAACGCCAGCACGAATTCCTGATCGTCCAGTCCGAAGCTGTAGAGCGTATTCAGTCGGAAGGCCGGATGGCGCCGGCCGACCCGGATGTGCTCCTCCATCATCGCCTGACGCCGCTCCATCGGGAGGGCGTACCACTCCCGGGTCTTGACGAAGGGATAGACGAACAGGTAGCGCGAGTCCTGGGGCCGCAGCGTGACCCGGCCGGCGCTCGCCGACTCCTCGGGCAGCTCGTACACCGACCGCCGTACCGTGCCGAGGAAACTGTGGGGTATCGAGAGGTGGGTTCCCAGACGAGTCGAGAAGATCTCGGTCTGGAGGTTCTGAAAGGCGTCGATGGAATCCGAGGCTTGCCACAGCATCAGATCGGAGTCGCCCCGGGTGCCTGACAGGCTGAAGGTCCGGACCAGCATGCGGGCGCGGTGGCGCAGGATGGTCTCGCCCAGCTCCCGCCGGGAGGCGCGTTGCGCCCCGGCATCCAGCTCTCGCCAGCCGGGAGCGACCCTGAGAAACAGGAACCGGACATACTGATGGGCCGGGACGGTCATTGAGCTTTCAGAAAAGAGCCATGCCGCTCAAGATTCGGCGTTCCCCAGTAGAACCGTCGGAAAGGGTCGGAAGGTCGTAAGCGTCGGAAAACCTTCGCCACCTGAGTCCGGCTTCCGACTTTTCCGACCTTTCCGACCCTTCCGACACGTTTGCCAGCGAGGAGATCTCATGGCGCAGGGCACCGGGGCCCGGATCGTGTTGTTCAGCGGGCTGGGCCTGTTCGTGGCCCTGCTGGGCTACCTGATCGCGGCCTCGCTCACCCGCCGCGCGGCGCCGGTGTTCACACCGTCGCCGGCTGGAGTCCCGCTGGGCGACGGCACCGGGCTCGACACCGTGACGGTCCAGGCTCAGGATCAGAACCTGTGGCGCTACGTCGACCTTGACCAGGGGATCATCTCCCCACCGGGGGACTCGACCGGGTGGGATCTGGCCATCCGCCGATTCCACGTCCGGGTAGCGTCGCCGCCGGGGGACCTCGGGAAGTGGTACCACTACGGGATGCTGTCGCACCTGCTGGAATCAGCCGATGAGACCTACGTCGTGGCAACCGGCATCGGCCGCACCGCTTTGGTTGAGATCTTGAGCTACTACTGTCCCGGTCTCGAGGCGGGGTGCCTCACCCTGCGCTATCGGCTCGAGCCCGCGGCTCCCCCGGTTCCGTGACCGGAGCGCTCCAGCGCTCCAACTTCACCAGCAGACGCACCAGCTCCCGCTCCAGAATCAGGCGGGCCGCGTCCAGTCCCGGATTGAGCTCGAGCAGTCGCCCGCTTCCGCGGTTTCGGAGATCATCCAGATCCAGAATCTTCATCCCCGGCAATGACCGGGCATCGGCATCGACGTTGCGAGGAACGCCCAGGTCGATCAACACCAGAGGCTGATCGCGGCCGCCGCCGGCCGCCTGCAACCGGTCGGTGGAAAGGAAGGCGTGGGGAGCCGAGGTGGCGGCGATCATCACATCGGCCTCGGCGATCAACCGGTCGAGCTGATCCCAGGGCTCCACCACCACCGGGTAGCTCCGAGCCAGGGCCAGGGCCCGGTCGACGTGGCGGCTGACCGCATGGGTTCGGGCTCCTGCGGCCAGGAGCGCCGCCGCCACCGCACGCGCCGCCTCTCCCGCGCCGACCACCACCACCATGCGGCCCGCCAGACCCTTGCACTCGGCCGACGCCTCCTGGACTGCCACCGACCCGACGGACGCCGGATGGCGTCCCAGGGCGGTCTCGCGCCGCACCCGCCGTCCGGCGGCAATCGCCGCCGCGAAGATGAGGTCCAGCTCGCGCGAGGTTGCCCCCAGATCACGGGAGAGTCCCCAGGCCCGGCGGACCTGGCCCAGGATCTCGGTTTCTCCCAGGACCTGGGAGTCGAGTCCCGCTGCCACGCCAAAGAGGTGCCGCACCGCCGGCAGCGCTCGCTGCCGCACCACCGCGGCTCGGGGTATGGGAGGGCCCGACCGATCAGCCAGGGTGAGGAACCACTCGGCCCAGTCCGCTTCTCCCCACCAGTAGACCTCGAATCGATTGCAGGTCGACAGCACCACGCCGGTCCGGTCCGCGGCGCCGTCTCCGCTGAGGAGAGCGGCGATGTCCTCGGGTGAACGCGCGAAGCGCTCGCGGAGCCCGAGATCCGCCTTGCGGTGGGTGATGCCGATCACATGGAGGGGGGGCCAGGAGGCCATTGGCTCTATTCTACGACCTTGGCATTGGGTCGGAAAGGTCGGAAACTGAGTCGGTAGGGTTGGAAGGGTCGTAAGGGTCGGAAACTTTCGTCACGTGAGTCCGGCTTCCGACTTTTCCGACCTTTCCGACCTTTCCGACCCCGATGATTTCCAGCCCTGTACGGCACTGACGAACTCCTGGACATGTTCCACTGGTGTGTCCTTGAGCACCCCGTGCCCCAGATTGGCGATGTACCCCTGCACTCCGAACTCAGCGATCATCTCGCGCACCCGTTCCCGGATCACATCCGGGTCCGAGTAGAGCCATGCCGGATCGAAGTTGCCCTGACAGGCCACGTCGAACGAGGCGAGGCGGGAGCGAGCCTCCGCTGGCCGGGTGTGCCAGCCGATGCTGACGACATCGGCCCCGGTCTCTTTTGCAATCGACTCGAGGGCCCAGTCCGCCCCGGGTGCAAAGACGATGACCGGCAGTCCCGTCGCTCTCACGGATCGGGCGGCTCGGGCCAGATAGGGGAGGGCGAACCGGTCGAAGTCCCGCGGTGCCAGCGCGCCGGCCCATGAATCGAAGATCTGCAGTACCTGGACTCCGGCGGCGGCTTGCGCCACCAGGGTCCGGCCGACCGCTTCGGTCAGCAAGTCCAGCAGCCGGTGGGCCGTCGCGGGGGCCTCAGCGATGAGCCGCTTGATCGCCCGCCATTCCCGGGTACCCGCTCCCTCCACCATATAACCGGCCAGGGTCCAGGGCGCGCCGGCAAACCCGATGAGTGGAACCCGTCCGCCCAGGGCAGCGCGGGTCATCCGAATGGCGTCGAGCAGATACGACAGCTCACCCTCGGGATCGAACGGGCGAAGCCGCCCGATGTCCCTTTCGGATCGCAGGGGTCGATGCAACACGGGGCCCACACCCTCTTCCACGCTCAGTGTCATTCCCAGCGCCATGGGAATCACCAGGATGTCGCTGAAGATGATCGCGGCATCCACCCCGAGTCGGTCGACCGGTTGGAGGGTGACCTGGGATGCGAGCTCAGGCGTTCGGACCATGGTGAGGAAGTCATGCCTGGCTCTGATGACGCGGTATTCCGGGAGGTAGCGGCCGGCCTGCCGCATCAACCACACCGGGGGCCGGGGCACCGGTTGGCGGCGGCACGCCTTGAGCAACAGATCGTTCACGAAGCCGAGGGCTGAGGTCGGGACGGGCTCGTCAATGCGGTCACGACCGCCTCGACGGTGGGATGAGTGGCGACGGCATCGGGCTTCCATCCGGCGTGCTCTGCTTCGGTGGCGGTACTGTGCCCCAGCGCCACCAGGCGGGGGCGCGCCCTGGCGTCGACACTGCTGGCCAACCGTCGCGCCACGCTGGGGCTGCCCACCACCACCACATCCGTTTCTTCGCAGGCGGCGCGCGTCTCCTCCGCCGATGCAATGACGCTGTGATAACACAGCTCGCTCCGGACCTCGAACCCCGCCGCTCGGAGCCGGATCACCAGCGCATCGCGCCGGCGGTCACCGCAGGGGAAGAACACCGGGGAAGCCACCCCCGCGCTGATCATCGCCTCGGCGACGGCTTCGGCGGCGCCCTGGTCGCCGCGGGGCTCCACGAGGTGCACGGTCTTCATGGTGTCGGCCAGCAGCGCCGCGGTGGTCTCGCCGGTGACCCATACCGGTACCGGGCACGGTTTCCGCGGGATTCGAGCTGCCAGCACCGCGGCCGCGCGGGGTGACGTTACCGCGATCGCGTTGAACGAGTCGAGGTCCAGAAGCGCATGGTCGAACGAGCCCCAGTCACCGAGCGGGAGAAACGAGATCAACGGGCGCTGCTTCACCTCCAGGCCCATGGCTCCCAGCGCCTCGGCGAGTCCGGTCAACGTATCCTGGCCCATGGTGAGAACGACCCGCATCACGACTCCACCGATTCCGAGCGCGGGAGCAGCTCGGCCGCGCCCAGCTCCAGCAGGTGCTCCGCGAGCGAGGCGCCAAGTGCCCTCGCCTCCGCGTCGGTGCCAACCGGAGCCGTCATGTTGGCCTCGACCGACTGTTCGCCGTTCAATGACAAGACCCGCCCGAACAGGTGCACCCCTTCCGTTCCACCGTCCTGGGCCAAAGCCGCCACCGGTGCGTGACAGCCGCTGTCGAGATGGTGCAGGACCGCCCGTTCCGCGCTGACCAACACGGCGGTGGCGGCATGGTGGATCCCCTGGCGGGCGGCGGAACCGGCGGATGGGTCATTTGCTCGTGCAGTCACGGCCAATGCGCCTTGTCCCGGCGCCGGAAGCATCAGGGCCGGGTCCAGCCGCTCCCCGATCCGATTCGACAATCCCAGTCGAGCCAGGCCGGCCACCGCCAGGATGGTCGCGGTCCACACCGGGTTCTGATCCAGCTTCGCCAGCCGAGTCTCGATGTTGCCCCGGATGTCCACCAGGGTGAGGTCCGGCCGGGCTCGCAGCAATTGAGCCCGCCGGCGCAGGCTGCAGGTCGCGATTACCGCCCCGACCGGGATCTGGTCCAATCGGAGCGGCCCGCGGCCCACCAGGGCATCGCGGGGATCTTCCCGCCTGCTCACCGCTGCCAGCGTAATCCCGTCGGGCAGAGTCGTGGGAAGATCCTTGAGTGAGTGCACCGCGAGATCCACCCGTCCCCCCAGCAGCGCCTCGTCGATCTGGCGGGTGAAGCTGTCGCTCGCGCCCAGATCCGACAGCGGCACGTCGGTAAGTGCATCACCGGTGGTGCTGATCTCGACCAGCTCGGCCTCGTGCCCAGCCGCGGAAAGGTGATCTCGAACCCATTCCGCCTGCCATCGGGCCAATCGGCTCCCGCGGGTACCCAATCGAAGCCGGCGCGACATGCTCATCCCTGTTGCAGGGCCCGAAAGGCCGCCTGCACCGCCTGACGGAATACCGGCAGCTCGGCCTCACCGTGCGCGGCTGACGTAAACCAGGCTTCGAACGCCGAGGGGGGCAGGTAGACCCCGGCCTCGAGCATCGCGTGAAAGAACCGCGCATAGCTCGACCGGTCGGTACGCTTGACCTCGTCGTAGTTCCGGACCGGGCCGGCGCCGAAAAACGGCGTCAGCATGGTTCCCACCCGGTGAACGGTTACCGCCAGACCGGCGTCCCCGGCCTCGGCCACGAGGGCTTCGGCGGCCTCCGCGGCGAATGTCTCGGCCGATTCCCAGACGCCCGGCCGATCCAGCGCGTCGAGCGTCGCCAGACCGGCGGCCATTGCGAGAGGATTTCCCGAGAGGGTCCCGGCCTGGTAGACCGGACCCGACGGAGCGATCAGCTCCATCAAATCACGCCGGCCCCCGAACGCCGCGGCCGGCAATCCGCCCCCGATGACCTTCCCCAGACAGGTGAGGTCGGGCCGGATCCCGTAGAGTCCCTGCGCGCCCAGCGGATGCACCCGCCAGCCGGTCATCACCTCGTCGAAGATCAGCAGCGCGCCGTGGCGGGAGGTGAGGCCGCGAAGCCCCTCGAGGAAGCCGGCCACCGGGGGGACCACGCCCATGTTCCCGGCGACCGGCTCGACGATGACCGCGGCGATCTCTTCGCCCCGCTGTTCGAATAGCGCCTCGACCGCGGCGAGATCGTTGAAAGGCACCAGCGCGGTATCGGCCACCGCTCCTTCGGGCACGCCGGGTGAATCCGGCAGGCCCAGCGTGGCAACGCCCGATCCCGCGGCCGCGAGCAGCGGGTCGGCGTGGCCGTGATAGCACCCCTCGAACTTGACGATCACCCGGCGTCTGGTGGCGGCCCGCGCCAGGCGGATGGCGCTCATGGTGGCTTCGGTGCCGGAGCTCACGAAGCGAATCATCTCCACCGAGGGGATCCGCTCGATGACCCGTCGGGCCAGGTCCAGCTCGATCTCGGTCGGCGTCCCGTAGCTGGTTCCCCGCGCTGCCGTCTGCTGAATCGCCCGGACGACCTCGGGATGAGCATGACCCAGTATCAGCGGGCCCCAGGATAGCACC
>DASWKS010000100.1:0-3954 GCA_036396495.1 Gemmatimonadales bacterium | reverse complement strand
CGGGATGTACTTCGTCCCCCACCCCTTGGCCGCCGACACCTTGGTCAGCGCCGCCGTCAACGTCGTCTTCCCGTGGTCCACGTGGCCAATCGTGCCGACGTTCACGTGGGGCTTGGTACGCTCGAACTTTGCCTTGGCCATGGTCCTTACTCCCTGATGGTTCCGCGTTCCGGGTTTCCACGTTCCGGGTGCGGTGCTGGGTACCTGGTACTGCGTGCGGTTTCAGCCTCACCCGGCTTCGACCGCCTTCGACTGTCTTCGACCGCCTTCGACCTATTTGGTCGCCTGGGCGATGATCTGTTCCGACACCGTCTTCGGTACTTCCTCGTAGTGGTCGAACTGCATCGAGTACACCGCCCGTCCCTGGGTCATGGACCGGAGGGTCGTGGAGTATCCGAACATCTCGCCCAACGGGACATCGGCCGCGACCACCTGCGCCTCGGCCCGCTGGACCATGCCGCCGATCTTGCCGCGACGGCTGGAGAGATCACCCATCACGTCACCCAGGAACTCGGCCGGGGTGACGACCTCGACCTCCATCACCGGCTCGAGCAGGATCGGCCTGGCGCTGCGCGCCGCCTCCTTGAACGCCATCGATCCGGCGATCTTGAACGCCATTTCGGAGCTGTCCACGTCGTGGTAGCTGCCGAAGACCAGCTCGACTTTCACATCGACCACCGGATAGCCCGCCAGCACGCCGTTCTCGAGGGCTTCCTTGATCCCCGCCTCGATCGGCCGAATGAACTCCCGCGGGATGACGCCGCCGACGATCTTGTCCTCGAAGATGAACCCGGTGCCGGCCGGCGTGGGCTCCAGGTGGATCACCACGTGACCGTACTGGCCTCTGCCACCCGACTGCCGGATGAACTTGCCCTCGACGTGCTCCACCCGCCGGGTCACCGTCTCGCGGTAGGCGACCTGGGGCCGGCCCACGTTGGCATCGACCTTGAACTCCCGGCGCATCCGTTCGACGATGATCTCGAGATGGAGCTCACCCATGCCGGCGATGATGGTCTGGCCGGTCTCGGTGTCGGTCCGCACCCGGAACGTCGGGTCTTCCTCGGCCAGCTTCTGCAGCGCCAGGGAGAGCTTGTCCTGGTCGGCCTTGGTCTTGGGCTCGATGGCGACGTCGATCACCGGGTTGGGGAACTTCATCGCCTCCAGGATGACCGGCTTGTCCTCGGCGGAGAGCGTGTCGCCGGTGCGGGCTTCCTTGAGGCCGATCGCGGCCGCGATGTCGCCCGCCAGCACTTCCTCGATCTCGTCCCGCTTGTTGGCGTGCATCTGGAGCAAACGCCCGATGCGCTCCCGCCGGTCCTTGGTGCTGTTGTAGACGTAACTGCCCGACTTGATGGAGCCGGAATACACTCGGAAATAGGTCAGCCGGCCCACGTAGGGGTCGGTCATGATCTTGAACGCGAGCGCGCTGAAGGGTTCGCTGTCGGACGGAGCCCGCAGCACGTGGGTCTCGTCGTGGGTCGGGAGGTGGCCCTGGATGGCGGGCACGTCCATCGGACTGGGGAGGTAGTCGATGACCGCGTCCAGCAGCGCCTGCACGCCCTTGTTCTTGAAGGACGCCCCGCACAGCACCGGCACGATGTGCCCCCCGACCGTCGCCTTGCGAATCGCCTGCTGGATTTCCTGGTAGCTCAGCTCGGCCCCGCTCAGGTACTTCTCCATCAGAAGCTCGTCGTGCTCTACCGCGGCTTCGAGCAGCTCGTGGCGGGCGTGCTCCACCGCGTCCTTGAACACGTCGGGGACCGGCATCTCGGCGAAGGTCTTGCCCAGGCTGACCTCGTCGAACACCACCTCGACCCGGCGCAGGACGTCGATGTGGCCGGTGAAGGTCTCGCCCGCACCCACCGGCAGCTGGACCGGGAAGGCCCGGGGCGTGAGCCGGTCGCGGATCATCTTGAGGCAGCGGGTGAAGTCGGCCCCGATGCGGTCCATCTTGTTGGCGAAGATCAGCCGCGGCACGTTGTACCGATCGGCCTGACGCCACACCGTCTCGGTCTGCGGCTCGACCCCGGCCACCGAATCCAGCAGCGTGACGGCCCCGTCCAGCACCCGGAGCGACCGCTCCACTTCGACCGTGAAGTCGACGTGGCCGGGCGTATCGATGATGTTGATCCGGTACCGGATATCGTTCCGGTCCCAGAAGCAGGTGGTGGCGGCGGACGTGATGGTGATCCCCCGCTCCTGTTCCTGCTCCATCCAGTCCATCGTGGCGGCACCCTCGTGGACCTCACCGATCTTGTAGTTCTTCCCGGTGTAGTACAGGATGCGCTCGGTGGTCGTGGTTTTCCCGGCATCGATGTGCGCCATGATGCCGATGTTCCGGTATCGATCCAGCGGTGTCTGTCGTGCCATTCGCTTTCCGTTAACCCAACACAAAAGCGGGGCGACCAACCCGGCCCAGCCGGTGGTATCGCTCCGCGCGCATCCGAACGACTTCGGTCGGATGGGCTCCCTCGTGAAGGGCGCCACGCGTTGTTCGAAGGACGAGAGGTACCCGAGACGATCCGGACACATCATCCGATGTCTGCCGAGTAAATTGGGTCGGCGCGCTCCCCGGTCTGCCACCGGCCGGAGAACCAACAAAGATTTACCGAAGGGGACCCATAGTCAAGGGGGAAGCCAACATAAGCCCAGTGGCGACGCCTCGTTGCACCGGACCAAAGACCGAGTGTTTGGCCGCCCCCGGTCCTTGGCCCTCAGGCCGGATCCGTTGAGTCTTACCAGCGATAGTGCGAGAAGGCCCGGTTGGCTTCCGCCATCCGATGGGTGTCTTCCTTCTTCTTGATGGTGTTGCCTTCGCCCTTCGAGGCGAGGATCAGCTCGGCCGCCAGGCGCTCGGACATGTTCTTCTCGTTCCGGGCCCGGGAGAACTGAATCAACCAGCGCATGGCCAGCGCGGTGCGCCGCTCGGGGCGCACCTCCACGGGCACCTGGAGGGAAGCGCCACCGACCCGCCGGCTCTTCACCTCGACCGCGGGCTTGGCGTTGGACACGGCCTGCTTGAAGACGGTGACTCCCGGCTGACTGGTGCGCTGCTCGATCATGTCCATGGCCGAGTAGAACACCCGCTCGGCCAGACCCTTCTTGCCCCGGCCCATCAGGTTGTTGATGAACTTGGAGACCGTCTGACTGTCGTAGCGGGGATCGGGCGGGACCGGGCGCTTGACCGAACGGGAGCGCCGGCTCACTTCTTACCTCCGGCGGCTTCCTTGGGCGCCTTGGCGCCATATTTGGAACGGCTGCGGCGCCGGCCGTTGACCCCGGCCGCGTCCAGCGTGCCACGCACGATATGATACCGGACGCCCGGAAGGTCTTTCACCCGGCCGCCCCGGATCAGCACGATCGAGTGCTCCTGCAGATTGTGCCCTTCGCCCGGGATGTACGCGATGATCTCGTACCCGTGCACCAGGCGCACTTTGGCGACCTTGCGGAGCGCTGAATTCGGCTTTTTCGGAGTGGTCGTGTAGACCCGGGTGCAGACGCCGCGCCGGAAGGGATTCGCCTTGAGCGCCGGCGACTTGCCCTTGTAGGTCGGCTTCTTGCGCCCGTGTCGGACCAACTGATTGATGGTCGGCATGCGTCCGTGATGTTCCCGCTGGGGTAAAGAATCCAAAAACCGCTTTTGCGGCAGACTCATAACTTACTGGGGCGGTCGGCTCAGGTCAAGTGATGCGGAGCCAGAGACTTAGGGGGGCGCCCCTGGACCGGCATGCTAAATTGGACCACGATGTCTCGCGTCCTATATACCGCGGTGTTGGCGGCCTCCCTTCAAGCCTGTGGAGGGGGGGACGATGGGGGACCAACCGGTCCGCCAACCCCCACCAGCCTGACCGTCGTGTCGGGGGGCCAGCAGAACGGCATTGTCGGCCAGGCGCTGGCCCAGCCGGTCGTTGTCCGGGTCAATGCGGGCAGTCAGCCGGCCACCGGGGTGACGCT
>DASWKS010000099.1:0-2432 GCA_036396495.1 Gemmatimonadales bacterium | reverse complement strand
ACCAGCCCCGCCCCTGGTCCCTGTTCCTGCTCCCTGCTCCCTGCTCTTTGCTCCTGCTTCCTGCTCCCTGCTTCCTGCTCCCTATCCTTGCGGCAGTCAATAGTATCGATACGTTACCGATTCCTGTTCCCCGGAGTCCGGATGGTCGGCGTTTCCGTCAGCGTGAATGGCCGGACCCACGACTGCCAGGTGGAGCCCCGGCTCTTGCTCAGCGACTTCCTCCGCCACGACCTCGAGCTGACCGGCACCCACGTCGGGTGTGAGCACGGCGTCTGCGGCGCCTGCACCGTGCTGCTCGACGGTGAGGCGGTGCGTTCCTGCCTCGTCTTCGCGGTCCAGACGGACGGTCGGGAGGTGACGACCGTGGAAGGGCTGGCAGAAGGCGGCGAGCTCCATCCGCTCCAGGCCGCCTTTCGCCAGACGCACGCGCTCCAGTGCGGCTTCTGCACTCCGGGCATCCTCATGACGCTGGTGCCGTTCCTGCGGGAGTATCCCGACCCCGGGGAGGCCCAAATCCGGGAAGCCCTCTCCGCCCATCTCTGCCGTTGCACCGGGTACGCCAACATCGTGGCCGCGGTCCGATTGGCGGCCGTCGAGGCACCCGCCTCGTGAGCACCGGTTCGGGCCTGGTCGGGCAGGGCATTCAGCGGAATGAAGACCCCAAGCTGCTCACCGGCCGGGCGCTGTTCGTGGACGATGTGCATCTGCCGGGGATGCTGCATGCGGCCCTGGTGCGCAGCGATCACGCCCACGCCCGCCTCCGCGGCATCGACACCTCCGCCGCCCTCAAACGAAGCGGCGTGGTCGCGGTCTACACTGCCGCCGACCTGGGCGAGTACTGGCGGCCGGGGCCGCTCCTGGTCGGACCGGTCCCGATTCCCGGAGTGGTGTACCATGAGGCGACCCAGGTACCGCTGGTGCGGGACAAGGTGCGTCACTGCGGCGAGCCGCTCGCCCTGGTGGTGGCCGAGAGCCGCTACATCGCGGAAGACGCCGCTGCCGATGTGATGGTGGAGCTGGAGCCCTTGCCGGCGGTCACCGATCTCGAGGCCGCGCTCGCGCCCGGGGCGGCTCTGGTGCACGACCAGCTCGGCAGCAACCTCGCCGCCCACGCGGTCCAACGCAAAGGGGATTGGGCCGCCGCCCGGGCCGCGGCCGGCCGGATCATCTCGCGCCGCTTCCGCTACGACCGGGGGGTGTCGGGCGCGATCGAGAATCGCGGCATCGTCGTCTCCTGGGACCCGCGCCACGAGGAGCTCACCGTCTGGGACACGACCCAGGCGCCGATTCCAATCCGGAATGGTCTGGCGCGAATGCTGGGCCTCCGGCAGTCGCAGGTTCGCGTCATCGCGCCGTTCATCGGCGGCGGCTTCGGTCCCAAGATCATGATGTTCTATCCCGAGGAAGTCCTGCTGCCATGGGCTGCCATGCGACTGGGCCGCCCCGTCAAATGGATCGAGGACCGGCAGGAGAACTTCTTCGCGACGACGCAGGAACGCCTCCAGATCCACGACGCCGAGCTGGCGATCAGCCGCGAAGGAAAGATCCTGGGAGTGCGCGACGTGTTCCTGCACGACACCGGCGCCTACAACCCCTACGGCCTGACCGTCCCGATCAACAGCCAGTGCACCTTGCTGGGCCAGTACAACGTTCCCAACTACGAGAGCGAATTCACGGTGGTATTCACCAACCGCCCCATCGTGACCCCGGTCCGTGGAGCCGGCCGGCAGCACGGAGTCTTCGTCATGGAACGGCTGTTGGACCTGGCCGCCCGCGACCTGGGACTCGACCCGGTAGAGATCCGGCGGAGAAACCTGTTGCCCCCCGAGGCGTTCCCCCACAACCACGGGATCCTGTTTCAGGATTCCGCTCCGCTTACCTACGACAGCGGCGACTACCTCCCGGCGCTGGATCAGGCCGCGGCCACGATCGGTTGGGAGCGGTTCAAGGCCGACGAGCAACCCCGAGCCCGGGCCGAGGGCCGGCGGCTGGGGATCGGGCTCGTGACTTACATCGAAGGAACCGGCATCGGCCCCTACGAGGGCGCCAGAGTGACGGTCGAACCCGGCGGGACGATCCGGCTGGCTACCGGAGTAGGAACCCAGGGCCAGGGTCACTTCACCAGCTTCGCTCAGATCGTGGGGGAGGTGCTGGGCGTGGACGTTGGCCGGGTCGATGTGATTACCGGGGACACCCGCGAGTTCTCGTGGGGTACCGGCACCTTCGCCAGCCGGGGCGCGGTGGTCGCGGGCACCGCGTGCCATGAAGCCGCCCTGCGGGTGCGCGCCAAGGCGGCGGCGCTCGCGGCCGAGCTCTTGGAAGTCGCGCCCGAGGATCTCGAGTTCCGCGAAGGTCGGGTGGCGGTGAAAGGCGTGCCGCACCGCGGGATCAGTCTGGGTGATCTTGCGGTCCGCGCCAATCCGCTGCGCGGG
>DASWKS010000098.1:0-2221 GCA_036396495.1 Gemmatimonadales bacterium | reverse complement strand
GGGGATCGTGATCAAGGCACTGAAGGAGGCGGGGATCCGCGACCAACTAATCGTGCTGGTCGGCGGCGCGCCACTCAACGCCGCGTTTGCCGAAGAGATTGAGGCGGACGCCTATTGCCGCGACGCGGCGATCGCGGTGGTGACCGCCAAGCAGCTGATGGCGATCAAGCGCGGCGAGGTGGCGGTGTGATGGGGCTAGAGGGGTGGCTGGACTGGAGGGCGTTCCGGGGCGGCGAGGTGGCCTTGTAATGGACCGACAAACCTGGCTGCGAATGATGGACGAAGCGGGAGGCGTCCTGTTGGCCGACGGGGCGATGGGTACCATGCTGTTTGACTCCGGCCTGGAATTCGGCGAGGCTCCCGAGCGCTGGAACCTCGAGCACCCGGATCGGGTGGGAGCCGTGCACGCCGGGTATCTGGCGGCCGGCTCGCAAGTGCTGCTGACCAACACTTTCGGGGCCAACCGTTTTCGCCTGGCGCTGCACGGGCTGGAGGATCGGGTCGCCGAGCTCAACCGGGCGGGGGCGGAGACCCTGCATGCCGCGGTCGCAGCGGCCGGGCGGCCCGCGCTGGTTGCCGGAGATATCGGCCCGAGCGGATCTTTGCTCACACCGCTCGGTGATTTAGAGTTCGGTGACGCAGTGGCCGGCTTCGCCGAACAGGCTGGAGCGCTGGTTGCTGCGGGAGTCGATCTACTCTGGATCGAAACCATGTCGGATCTCGATGAGATCCGGGCGGCACTGGAGGGCGTTCGGCAGGTGGCGCCCGAGATCGCGGTCGTAACTACGATGAGCTTTGATACCCACGGGCGAACGATGATGGGGGTGAAGCCGGGAGATGCAGTGCAGGCCCTCCACTCGTGGGGAGCCACCGCGGTGGGCGGGAATTGCGGCAATGGCCCTGAAGAGGTGATCCAAGTTGTCCAAAAAATG
This sequence comes from Gemmatimonadales bacterium, assembly GCA_036396495.1. GTDB lineage: Bacteria > Gemmatimonadota > Gemmatimonadetes > Gemmatimonadales > GWC2-71-9 > SZUA-320. The sequence continues at coordinate 1,289 of DASWKS010000098.1, read as the reverse complement.
CGGGCCGTCGCTCCCGAAACGGTGCTGGTCGCTAAGGGCAATGCGGGAATGCCGGAGCTGGTCAAGGGACGCGCCTGCTACCATGCCACACCGGAAAGCATGGCGGACTATCTGAGGCGAGCGGTGGAGGCCGGCGCGGCGGTGGTGGGCGCCTGCTGCGGCAGTACGCCCGAGCATGTGCGGGCGATGGCCGGTGCCTTGAACGAAATCCGCCGCCAGCGGGTACTCTCCCCGGCGGAGGATCCGGTTTGACCCGAACCGCATTGATCGTGTGCGGTGCTCTCGCCCGAGAGGTCCTGGCCCTGCGGGACAAGCACGGGTGGGAGGCCGACGTCCTGGGGGTTCCGGCGTTGCTGCACAACCGGCCGGATCGGATTCCGGACGCGGTGCTGGCGCGGATTCGGGAAGCCCGCGCCGCGTACGACCGGGTGCTGGTCGTGTATGGAGACTGCGGAACGGGCGGTCTGCTCGATCGTGCTCTGGAGCGAGAGGGCGTGGAGCGGTTGGCCGGTCCGCACTGCTATGAGATGTACGCTGACCGGGAGTTCGACTCGCTGATGGCTGCAGAGCCTGGCACCTTTTTTCTGACCGACTACCTGGTGCGTTCTTTCGACCATCTGGTGATCGAAGGCCTGGGGCTCGACCGTCATCCCGAACTGCGCGACGACTATTTCCACAACTACACCCGGGTGCTTTACCTGGCCCAGCAAGCTGACCCCGCCCTTGTGACCCGGGCGCAGCAAGCTGCGGCCCGCTTGGGGCTTCCGCTCACGATCGGGCAGGTCGGTTACGGCGCGCTGGAGCGCCGGCTGCAGGCCTGGTTCGAGCGATGAGTTCTGCCTACCAGGTCGTGTACTGGCGGGACATTCCAGCCCAGGTGAAGATTCGCCACGATGGCGGCCGGGCGGCCCGGCCGCTGAGCGACCGATTTCAGGCAGCTATCGACGAAGCGGCCATGCACAGTGGGGCAACCGACACCGACAGCTACCTGGAGGAGTGGCGCAGCTCCGATTGGCAGTCCCGCGACGGCGATCCGGAGGCCCTGGCCGTCGCGCTGGTCTCTGAACTCGAGGCCGCCTACCCTCCCGAGCGCTTGACCGCTCTCACCGCCAACGGCGGGCGAGAAGGCTGAATCCGACCGCCGGCGTACGGCTCCGCAAGAATACCGGCCGTGACCGAGTTCGGTCAATGAGCCGGCCCTCCCGCCAGGCGTAGCCCGCCAGCGGTAGCCAAACTCCAGACCCGCCATTCGATTTGATTGGCCGCCTCCAGCTTCTCCGATTGACCAT
>DASWKS010000097.1:0-2460 GCA_036396495.1 Gemmatimonadales bacterium | reverse complement strand
TGGCCCAGATGCAGGTAACCCAACCCCACGTCATTCAGCAGCTCGAGCCGCTCCACGATTCGAGGCTGCGCATCGAAGAAGTCGAGCCCGTCCGCCACGGTGAGATCCAGCACATCGGCGATGCTGCGTCCCTTGTAGCGGACCTCCAGGGTCTCGCGGTTGTAGCGCCGGCCCTTGCACACTTCGCAGGGCACGTAGACATCGGGCAGGAAGTGCATTTCGATCTTGACCAGCCCGTCGCCCTCGCAGGCCTCGCAGCGGCCGCCCTTCACGTTGAAGGAGAAACGGCCCGGCCCGTAGCCCCGCATCTTGGACTCCGGGAGCTGGGCGAAGAGATCGCGAATCGGAGTGAACAACCCGGTGTAGGTCGCGGGATTGGACCGGGGCGTCCGCCCGATGGGGCTCTGGTCGATGTCGATCACCTTGTCGATGTGATCGAGGCCTTCGATGCGGCTGTGCGCTCCGGGCACCAGCTTGGCCCGATAGAGATGCCGGGCCAGCGCCCGATACAGGATCTCCGTCACCAGAGTGGATTTCCCCGACCCGGAGACCCCCGTTACGGCTACGAACAGACCGAGCGGGATATCGATGGTAAGGTTGCGCAGGTTGTTGGCCCTGGCTCCCACGATCCGGAGCCGGCGGGACGGCTGGGGCGGGCGGCGGCCCGACGGCACCGCGACCCGCAGCTCGTTGCGGAGGTATCGGCCGGTGAGCGACTCCGGATGGGCCACGATGCGATCGATGGTCCCCGCCGCGATGACCTGGCCGCCATGCCGGCCCGCTCGCGGGCCCAGATCGATCACGTGATCGGCCGCCCGGATGGTGTCTTCGTCATGCTCGACCACCAGCACGGTGTTGCCCAGATCGCGCAGCCCGCGCAGGGTCGCGAGCAACCGGGCATTGTCCCGTTGGTGGAGCCCGATACTGGGCTCGTCCAGGATGTAGAGCACTCCCACCAGCCGCGAGCCGATCTGGGTGGCCAGCCGGATCCGCTGGGCCTCTCCGCCCGAGAGCGACCCGGCCGCGCGTCCGAGGGTGAGATACTCGAGGCCCACGTCCTTCAGAAACCGAAGCCGGCCGGCGATCTCCTTCACCACCGGCCCGGCGATTTCCGGATCCACGCCGTTGGATCTGGTCCGCCCCAGCGGGATGCCATCGAAAAAGGCGAGCGATTCGTCTACGGACATGTCGACCACGTCACCGATGTTCCGGCCGGCCACCAGCACTGAGAGGCTCTCGGGCTTGAGCCGCCGGCCGCCGCAGGCGGCACAGGGCATCTCGACCATGAATTCATCCAGCTGGACCCGCACCGAGTCACTGGTGGTTTCCCGGTAGCGCCGCTCGACGTTCTTGAGCACGCCTTCCCATTCGCTCTCGTACTGCCCAGCCCGGCTGCCCTCAGCGGCGAACTTGATGGTCTTCCCCGGCGCGCCCTGCAGGATCACCCGCCGGGCCGCTTCCGGCAGCGATTTCCAGGGCGCTTGGAGGTCGAACTTGTAGGTCCGGGCCAGGGTGGGAAGCACCACCTTCCGCAGATACCCGCTGGGCTCTCCCCAGGGAAGCACGACGCCCTCCAGCAGAGAGATGCTGGGATCACCCAGGACCAGATCGAGGTTGGCTTCGCGCCGGGTGCCCAGCCCGTGACAGTCGGGACAGACCCCGAAGGGGGAGTTGAAGGAGAACTGGCGCGGCTCCAACTCGGGGAAGGAGTGGCCGCAGGTGGGGCACGCCAGCCGTTCGCTGAACAGACGGGCGGACGGACGGACGGACGGACGGCCCGCAGCGTCGGTCCGTCGGGCCGTCGGACCGTCGGGCCGCTTGTCCTGGGGTACCACTTCAACGATCCCGTCCGCGACCTTGAGGGCGGTTTCGATCGAATCGACCAGGCGGCCCCGATCGCCCTCGCGAACCACCAGCCGGTCGACGACGACGGCCACGTCGTGGTTGTGGCGCCGGTGGAGGGCAGGCACCTTGTCCAGTTCGTAGATCTCACCATCCACCCGCACCCGGACGAAGCCGCGCTTGCGCAGGTCCTCGAACAGGTCCTTGAATTCGCCTTTGCGGCCCCGCACCACCGGTCCCAGGATCTCCAGCCGGGTCCCCTCGGGCCACTGCAGGATGGCGTCGGCGATCTGCGAGGGCGTCTGCCGGCTGACGGGCGTGCCGTCGTTGGGACAGAGCGGAATCCCGACCCGGGCCCAGAGCAGCCGCATGTAATCGTAGATCTCGGTGACGGTACCCACGGTGGAGCGAGGGTTGTGACCGGTGGACTTCTGCTCGATGGAGATGGCGGGCGAGAGGCCTTCGATGGAATCGACGTCGGGTTTCTCCATCAACCCCAGGAACTGGCGGGCGTAGGCGGAGAGCGACTCCACATAGCGCCGTTGTCCTTCGGCGTAGATGGTGTCGAAGGCCAACGACGACTTACCCGAACCGGACAACCCGGTGATGACCGTGAGC
>DASWKS010000096.1:0-1614 GCA_036396495.1 Gemmatimonadales bacterium | reverse complement strand
CTATCAAGGCATTCGCTTCAGCAAGTGGGGAAGCCTCTCCAAGACCGTCGTGGGGCTCGTCGAGCAAAGCCCAGCCGGGATGACCGCCAGCGAACTCGAGAAGGCCCTGCAGGTTCCCAACCTCAAACCCCTGCTCACCCGTCTGGCCGGCCAAGCCCAGGTGCAACGGGTAGGGGTCGGCGGAAGTCTGGTCTATCTCGCGGTCGAGTCCGCGCGGGGCCAGCAGCAGTTCCAGGGGCGAGAACGGGAGGTGGCGGCGAAGCGTGCGGCGGAGTCCTTGCCGGCGCTGGCGGAGATCAACGCCCTCTTGGTCGCAATGATCCGCCATCCGCAAGACACTCCCCGCCAGTGGGCGCGGCGGCTGAGCCGCCAAGGAATCCGCCTGAAAACCGGACAGATCCAGGCGGTGATCGACCACTACCGGCTGGACGTAAAAAAAGGGCTCTCGAGTTCTTGAAACTCCGCGCCCAACTGCTGCGGGCCTGGTCGGGGCCGCTGCCCGCCGCCGCGATCCTGCCTGCGCACTACCCTCTGGAAGTGGCCAGCGAGCGGACGGTGTGCGAAGCCTGCGGCGCCCCCCTGCGCCGTCAGCGCACTTCGACCCGTTACCCGCGGGGCGTGGTGCTCGGTCGGCCGCGGGTACGCTATGTTGAAAAGCAGTGCGTCCGCTGCGGCAGGCTCTATCGCTGCGAGGAATACCACCGCCTGGTTCCGCCGCAGGGAAACTACGCCTTCGACCTGATCGTCGTGGTGGGACTGGCCCGTTTCCGCGAGCATCGCCAAGACGCAGAAATCCAGCAGGAACTAATCGCTCGCTGCGGATGGCCGCTGCCGCAGACCACGATCGGCGAGTTGGCTCAGACCTTCCTCGACTGTCTGGCGGCCACTCATTTCGCTCGGGCTTCTCAATTGCGGAAGCGACTGGAAGAGGACGGAGGTTATGCGCTGCACCTCGACGGCACCTGTGAGCCAGGCACGGAAACCGTGTTCAACCTCGTGGCGGGCCCGCGCGGCTGGACCCTCGCGGGCGCGAAGATGGCAGCCGAAGAGGCCGCCTCCATCACGCAACTGCTGCGCCGTTGCGTGGAAAGGTTCGGCAGGCCGTTGGCCTCGGTGCGAGACCTGAGTTCTCAAATCGAGAACGCCGTCAAGGAAGTCCTGGGGGACCTCCCCGACCTGATCTGCCACTATCACTTCCTGGAGAACGTGGGCACGAAGCTCTGCGAGAAGCCGCATGGACAACTCACCGCCGCCCTGCGGCGTTTGAAGATCCAATCCGCCCTGCGTTCCCTGCGCAAGGATCTGGTGCGCTACAGCAAGCAGCGAGCCCGCCTCTCGGCCGAACAGATCGCACGGTGCCTGGAAGCGTCGGAATCCCCGGCCGACCTGGACCCGCTCCAGGTGCGGCGGGCGCTGACGTATTTCGTGTTGCGGTGGTTGGAGGACTACGTCGCCGACCTCGCAGGCGAATACTTCCCTTTTGACCTGCCGAGCTTGGCCTTCTATCGCCGCGGCTGTCGGATCTACGATTGGCTGGCCCAAACGACGGCGGCCGCCGATTTCCCCCACCAGGATCTCTCGACCCTGAAGACGATCGCCCGCCACCTGGCGCCG
>DASWKS010000095.1:0-2315 GCA_036396495.1 Gemmatimonadales bacterium | reverse complement strand
GTAGAGCGAGTCGGGCACCGGTACCGCCGGCTCCAGCACTCCGGCCGCCGGCAACCGGCGCAGGACGCTCGGCACCCCGCCCAGATGGTCGGCATGAGCGTGCGACACGACCAGTCCCTGCAGATTGCGGGCGCCATGTCGCAAGAGAAACGGGGCCACAGTGCGGGCACCGGCATCGCTCCGGTCGCTGACCGGTCCCGCATCCAGCAGCAGCCAGCGACCACCCGGCGTGCGAAGCGCGGCCGCGTCACCCTGGCCCACGCGGAGGAAGAATAACGTCAATTCCCCCCGGCCCTCATGTTGAATCCGAAACTGAAACAGAGTCACCCAGAGCCAGCTGGACGCGGCGAACGCCAGGGCGGACCGGCGAATCGCCAGTTCGATCCGGGTTCCGCTGGTCACGACAAAACACCCGACCCCCAGGAGTGCGAGCCAGAACCCCAGAGCCCACGGGCTGGGCTCCACCGTCAGGGAGCCGCCCGGAATCCGGGAGCCCAGCAGGGCCACCTGTTCCAGCCCCGCGAGCACCAGGCCAGTGCCGCCGGCCATCGCGTCGGCCACCGCAGGCGCAACCGGCGAGAAGAGCAGGGTCAGCAGGATCCCGGGCACCGCGAGCGCCGCCATGGGAATCCCGACGAAGTTGAGGACGATCCCGGCCAGCGCCACCGTGCCGAGCGCATAGGCGGTGATCGGGGCTGCGGCCAGCGTGGCGCCGATGGAGGCGAACAGGGTGCGAATGCCGGGATGGGTCCCGACCGCGCGGTCGCTCCAGCGGGTGAAGGTGGTGGCGCCCCAGAGAGCGGCCGCGGACAACCAGGCACCCAGATCGGAGATGGCCCAGGGATCGACCAGCAGCACGATCAGACAGGTGACCAGCAACAGCGCAGTGGGCTGAACCGCTCGCTGGCGCGCTATGCCCAGCGCGAGCAGCAGACCCAGCGCGGCGGCCCGGGTCGCCGGCGCCGGCCAGCCTAGAAAGCCGACGTAGGCGGCGGAGGTGGCCGCGCCAATGACGATGGCCCGGACCCGCGGCACCCGAGCCGAGCGGAGCAGCAGCACCAGCCAGGCGGTGATCAGGCCCACGTGAAAGCCGCTGATGGACAACAGGTGCACCAGACCGCTTCGGGCAAATGCGTCTTTGAGCTCGGCATCCATGGCGCCGCGCCGGCCGAGCACCAAGGCGTCGATCAGTCCGGCCCGGGCCCCGAACCGGGTCTCCGCGGTTTCGGTGACCCAGCCGCGGAGCCGCGCCGCCGGATTGGGCCGTCCCCGAACCTCCAGCACCCGTCGCACGATGAACACGCCATCGGGACGTTCGGCCCACGCCGGCCGGGTGAGCCAGCGCCCCTCCAGCGTGACGGTCTTTCCGGCCGAAGTCGGCGGCCGCTCCGGCCATCGCACCGCGATGGTTCCCCGGCAGCTCACTCCGACCGGCCTGGCGCTGACCAATCCGACCCGGCCGGCATCGCGCAGCAAGACTACCAGGGTCTGGGGGCCGGACCGGAGCCGGGCCGCGCAGGTCCGGCCAGCTAGGTCGTGGGCCACCAGCCCGTGTCCCAGCCCGAGCAGAGCCGCGATCGGGATGAGGAGCCCGTCGCTTCGGTACAGCAGGGCGACCGCCCCGGCACAGCCAAACGCCGCCAGACCGGTACGAAAATGCGCGAGGCCGGTCGCGAGACCGGCCCCGAAGGCAATCACAAACCAGACCACGGGGGGCGGGCGCCTCACGCCCCCGCCATCATTTCGTGACGGGCCGCCGCTTCTCGCACCGGGGCGTCGCGTGCACCCGGCGGATCCCGTCGATGACCGCGACGTCGATCACGGCCCGTTCCTGGTGTTTGTCGAGCCGCACTTCCGTCACCGCCAATCCCTGGTGGCTCCGTACGTAGCAGGGCGTGACCCGGTTCAGGGCATAGACGTAGACGTCTTCCCGGCAGATATAGCAGCCGCAGAAATCGGGAAAGCTCTTGACCACTCCGTCGAAGGAGTCCCGCACGTGCTCTTCTACCAGATTGTGGATCATAGAACCGCCAGCGAGGCTCGCTCGAGCGCCCCGGTGAAGGTGGATCCGGTCGTGCCGGTGAGTCGGGTCTGATGATACTCGCCCACCGCGGTGGGCGGCAGATCCACCAGCACCAGTTGATTCTGTCGGGTGCGTCCCAGCATGAAGCCGCCGCGGCGGGCTGGACGTTCCACCAGAATCTCGTGGATTTGTCCCACCCGTGAGAGGTGCTTGCGGCGGGCCTGCTCCCGGACTCGCGCGATGAGCCGCTCCAGCCGGTCCGCCGCCACCTCGTCGGCCACGTAGTCGTGCG
>DASWKS010000094.1:0-7887 GCA_036396495.1 Gemmatimonadales bacterium | reverse complement strand
CGCTCCCGCCCAGAACCCGCAGCAGCACAGTCTCCACCTGGTCATCCCGATGGTGGGCCGTGAAAAGCAGCGCGCCCTGCTCTCGGGCGATCGCGTGCAGGGCGCGGTAGCGGGCCTCCCGTGCGACCGTTTCGCTGGTGGCTGGACCGAGCCCTAACCGGGTGATGAGACAGGGGAAACCGAGCCGGGTAGCGATCTGGTGCACCCGGTCGGCCAGCGATCCGCTGTCAGGATGGATCCCATGGTCCACGTGGGCCACGATCACGGGTCCCAGCCGTTCCAACCCGGTTTGCTTCGTCACCGCTGCCATAAGGTGGAGCAGCGCCACCGAGTCGGGGCCGCCCGAGACCGCGACCGCCACCGGCCCATCGGGTAGGTCGAGCGACGCCAGGTGTCTGGCGAACCGGCCCGGCAGCCCGGTCACGGCCGGTACGGCTCCATGTGGACCAGCACGTTCGCCACCTCGGGCTCGGCGCTGCGGATGGCGGACTTGACCATGCCGCTCAGGATATGCGCCTCATGCAGCGAGAGACCCGGGTCGGCCTGCACGTGCAGCTCCAGGAAATACCAGCGCCCCTGCTTGCGGCCCCGCAGCTTCTCGATGGCCAGGACCCCAGGCACCGCCGTGGCCGCGCGGGCCACTCCCGAGAGCAGCCGGGAATCGGGCGCGTGATCCATCAGCTCATCCACGGCGGGGCGCAGCACCTTGAGACCGTTGAACACGATGATCGCCGAGGCCAGCAGCGCCGCCACATCGTCGGCCGCTTCCCAGCCCGGCCCGCCGATCAGGGCCACCGAGATGCCGAGGAAGGCCGCGGATGAGGTGATCGCATCGCTGCGATGATGCCAGGCGTCGGCCGCGACGGCCGGACTTCGAATCGCCGCCGCGCCACGCCGCACCACCCGGAACATTCCCTCCTTCACGACCACGACGCCCACCAGCACCGCCAGCGTGAACGGCGCCGGCACGTGGTGGGGTCGGACGATTTCGCGGATCGAGCCAATGGCGATGGTCAGCGCGGCTCCGAGCAGCATTACCCCGACCACACCAGCGGCGAGGGCCTCGGCTTTGCCGTGGCCGAAAGGGTGGTCGTCGTCGGGGGCCCGGTCGGCGATGCGGACACCGCCCCAAACGACCACGCTCGAGAAGAGATCAGCGAAGGATTCGGTGGCATCCGCGATCAGGGCTTGCGAATGCCCGACGATGCCGGCGACCAGTTTTACCAACGCGAGGAGGCCGTTGACCGCCAGCCCGAGCTGCGCCAGCCGGACGGCGCGCGAAGCCCTCATGGCTCCGGGCGGAGGTTCCGCTCGAACAGCTCCAGGATCCGTCGATATTCGTCAGTCCACGAGTCGGGCCGCACGAAACCGTGGTCCTCCACCGGGTAGACCGCCATTTCCCAGCGGGTCTTCCCCAGCTCGATCAACCGCTGGGCCAGACGCACGACATCCTGGAAGTGCACGTTCACGTCCGCCATGCCGTGAGCGATCAGCAGGGGGTCGTTCAGGCCCTCGGCGAAGTAGAGCGGAGACGAGCGCCGGTAGGCGACCGAGTCCTCCTGCGGCTCGTTGATGATGCGCGAGGTGTATGGATGGTTGTAGTGAGCCCAGTCGGTGACCGACCGGAGTGCCGCGCCCGCGCCGAAATACTCGCCCCGGGTGAAGAGGGCCATCAGGGTGATGAACCCGCCGTAACTCCCACCGTAGATCCCGATCCGCTCGGCCGCAATCCCGTGCTGCGACTGGAGCCAGCGGGAGGCATCGACCTGGTCCTCGAGATCCCGGCCGCCGAAATGCCGGTAGATGGCCGTGCGCCAGTCGCGTCCATAGCCGGCCGAGGCGCGGAAATCGAGATCCAGCACCAGGTACCCCCGCTGCGCCAGCAGGTGGTGGAACATGTACTCCCGGAAATAGCTGGACCAATACTGATGCACGTTGTGGAGATAGCCGGCCCCGTGCACGAAGATCACGGCGGCGCCGTTCGGCGTGGCGCCGAGGTCCGCCGGCCGATAGATCCGGGCCGGTACCGGAGCTCCGTCGGAGCCCGGGATCCGGACGATCTGCGGCTTGATCCACGGGAACGCCAGCCATTCCGGCGCGGGCGAGGTGGTGAGCCGGTCCATCGCGGCACCGGGCCGCCCGGCTTGCAGGAAGAGTTCGGGCGGCCGGTTGGCTTCGGAGTAGACGATGGCGAGCTGCGAGCCGTCGGGCGAGGGGACCGCCGCATGTCCACCTACCGGTCCGGTGACCTTGACCCGGGGGCCGCCCGATACCGGCATCCGGTAAAAGTGACGTTCGAAGACCGACGGCTCGCTGGTATGGAGTTCGAACCGGGTGCGGTCCGGCGAGAGCGTCGCCTGCATCACCTCCCACTGCCCGGTCGTCAGCTGGCGCCGGTTGGTCCCGTCGGCCCGCAACGTATATAGATGGGCCCAGCCGTCGGCTTCGGAAACCAGCCAGACACCCTGGTCTCCCGGCAGCCAGCCTCCACAACCAAAGCAGGGGCCGCTGACCCAGGCGGAATCGCGCAAGATGTCGAGCGTGAAGAGCGAAGATGATCCGGCATCGATCCGGTGGAGATACCGGGTCGTCCAGTCGCGGGTGACCACCCAGAGCAGTGCGGCGGTCCCGGCATCGTTCCACCCCATGGAGTTGAGCGAGCCGAACACGCGGGCGGCCGAGTCATTGGGATCGGGCTTGAGCCAGCTCACGGTACCGCTGTGAACATCGAGCAGACCGGCCCGGCCCTGTGGCTGGGCGTCACCCACTTTGGGTCGGGCCTCCAGCTCCTCGGTATATCCCGAGAGCGTGACGAACGAAGGAATCCGGGTGTCGCGGTCCTTCGCCTCGACCGTGGTGATCACCAGCACGTGACTTCCGGCCGGCGAGGGAGACAACTGCGCCACCCGCTCATCCCGCTCCAGGTACACCGGCCGGGCCTGACGCTTCTCCCGTTCTTCGCGCTCGGCCCGGGTGAGACTGTCCTGCCAGCGACGATCCCGCACCGCACCGATCAGGCGGCGGTTCTCCGCTTCGACCGCCGCGCGTTGCCCTTCGGCCTTGGGTGCGCTATCGGGCGCGGGCCCCGACCGGATATCGGTGAGTTGCCGGATACTCCCGTGAACCAGATCCATCGCCAGCGCGTTGTGGTCGCGGCGAAAGAAGGCGACCGTACCGCTCAGGTCGAAACCCAGCGGAACCTCGGTGATGGTAGGCGTCTGGGTGAGCCGGCGCTGCGTCCCGGAGGGGAGCTGGACTAACCAGAGATCGCCGGCTACTCCGACCAGCTTCCGAGTCCGGTCCGGGCTGACCGGACCGTTCGCGATGGCGGGCGCCACCGAATCTTCCTGCGCCCGGGTCTGTGGCTCGGGACGGAAGCCGGGCCGGGCGCGAACCCGGAACGGCCGCAGCGGCTCCCGCCAGGACGCGCCAGGCTCAAGCCAGCGGAAATGGATCCATTGCCCATCTGGAGTCCAGCGTACCTCAGTGGGCTCCCGTCCGCTGATCTCGAAGCCCCGCATGATCCAGTCGACCGACAACTCGCGCGGTGGTTGCTGCGACACGAGGGGAGATGGAAACCCGGCCAGCGCGCCTGAAACGGCGAGCCCCGCCGCACTGGCTTTCCGAGCGAAGCGAAGAATCTTCATGGCGACAACCGGTCGATGGTCCATGTGGTTTCGTTGCGGCGATAGCGGACCCGGTCATGCAAGCGGCTTTCCCGTCCCTGCCAGAACTCGAATTCCTCCGGCTCGAGCCGCCAACCGCCCCAGTGCGGCGGCAGCGGGACCGGGACTTCGGCGAAACGGGCCGCCAGTTGGCGCAGGCGCGCCTCCAGCTCCGCTCGCGCGGGAAGCACCGCGCTCTGATGCGAGGCCCAGGCCCCCAGCTGGCTGCCCAGCGGCCGGCTCATGAAGTACGCCTCGGACATCTCCTGCGCTACCCGCGACACCCGGCCGGTGATCCGTACCTGCCGCTCCAGCTCGCCCCAGTAGAAGAGCAGCGCGGCCCAGGGGTTGGTGTCGAGCTCCTGACTCTTGCGGCTGCGATAGTCGGTGTAGAACACGAATCCACCATGATCCACTCCCTTGAGCAACACCACCCGGGCCGAGGGGCGGCCCGCCGGCGTGGCAGTCGCGAGGGTCATGGCGTTGGGATCCAGCAGATCGGCCTGCTGGGCTTCGGCGAACCACAACCCGAATTGGGTCAGGGGATCCGGGTCTACGGTGGATTCGTCCAGGGTTTCGCGGGCGTATTCCCGGCGAAGCTGTTCCAGGTTCATGGCAGGATTCGCCCCCGGCATTCGCCGAAACCGATCGGGACAGCGCCGTCGCGCCGACAATGTCCCTGCAGGATGACCTCGTCTCCGTCTTCCAGGAATCGACGGACCTCGCCCCCGGGGAGTGTCACCGGCCGCGTGCCCCGCCAGGTGAGCTCCAAGAGGCAGCCGCGCGAGTCCTCGGTGGGGCCGGAGACGGTGCCGCTGGCCAGGAGGTCGCCCGGCCGCAGGTTGCAGCCGTTGCTGGCGTGGTGGGCGATGATCTGGGCCAGAGTCCAGTACATCTGCAGAAAACTACAGGCCGACAAGCGGGCGGGCGGGCGGTTGGACCGTCGCATGGCATCGGTGTGGAGCCAGACTTCGAGGCTGACGTCGAACCCGCCGTGGGTCTGATCGATCGGATCGAGCAGATAGGGCAGCGGAGCCGGGTCGCCTTGGCCGCGCGGCAGGACCGGACCGCGAAACGGGGCCAGCGCCTCCGCCGTGACGACCCAGGGCGACAGCGTGGTCGCGAAGCTCTTCGACAGAAACGGCCCGAGGGGCTGGTACTCCCACCGCTGGATGTCGCGAGCGGACCAGTCGTTGAGCAGGCACAGCCCGAAGAGATGGGACCCGGCGCGGTCGATGGGAATCGGGACACCCAGGGCGTTGCCCGGCCCGATGAACAGGGCGACTTCGCATTCGTAATCCAGGGCGCGGGAAGGCCCGAAGACAGGGGCGGGCGCGGCGTCATCCTTGAGCTGGCCGGCTGGGCGATGCACCGGCGTGTCGCTCGGGACCAGCGAGGACGCCCGCCCATGGTAGCCGATCGGCACCCACTTGTAGTTGGGAAGAAGGGGATTCTCGGGCCGGAGCATGGCGCCGATCTGGGTCGCGTGGTGGATGGAGGCGTAGAAGTCGGTGTAGTCCCCGACCCGGGCCGGCAGCGCCAGTGCGACCTCACCCAGCGGGATCAGGGTGGTTGCCGCGGCGTGGTCGGAACCGGCGCTGAGCATCGTGGACAGCCGGGATCGCAGCGCCGACCAGGCCTCGGCACCCAGGGCCATCAACGGGTTGAGGGCGTCGGCGCGGCAGGCCTGATGGATAGCGTCGCCCAGCCCGGCCAGGAACTCGCGCTCCGCCGCCGCCGCCAGATCCAGCACTTCGTCGCCGATGGCCACCCCGATCCGCGGCTCGGCGCCGCCACGGCGGAAGACCCCGAAGGGGAGATTCTGGATCGGAAAATCGTGGTCCGGCCTATTGGCCGACTCGACGAACGACCGCAGGGCCGGGTCGTGAGTGGCATTGAGCGAGATCATGCGACGGGAATCCGGCCCAGCTCGTCGAGCGGTTCCGTGAAAGAGCAGGAGCCGAACGCCAGCGAGCCCTCGTCACGCATCATGGAGAGCACCGGGGCCGCGAAATGCAGCTCGCGCCAGCGCACGGCAGCTGGCTCGATGACAAAGGCCGCCGGGTCCTCCTCGAGGAGAACGGCTTTGGCGATCCCGGGATCGACGCCCATACGCAATGCCGCCGCGGCCAGCATCAGGTTGAGATACCCGTACATCATGCTCTGCGGCGAATCCGCTTGATAGGTGAGTCGGTACCGCCCGCGCACGACGTGGTGCAGTCCGGCGGTGCATTTGACCGCCACCCCGCCCTGAATCACGTCGCCCAGTTGCTGCATCAGCGCATCGGGGTCGGGAAAGGCTTCCGGCACCACCCCACCGGTGCGGAATTTGGCGCCCACCAGCGTGCTCTGCATCAGCGTCACGTAGCCGGCCGCGAGCTGGCCCCACGGCAGCTCAGCGAACCGCCGGAAACCGAACGGACCCATGCCGGCGAGCTCCCGGAACGACGCGAGATCGCCGGCTCTGAACTCGAAGCAGTCGACGGCGGCGCCGGAATCCTGCTCGTTGAATCGGGACACCGCAGCGAGCTGGTTGCGCACGTCCTCGGAGGCGATGGCGCTGAGCCGCCATCGGTCGCCGGTCTGGCTCAGCAGCGGACGGGCGACCTGAAGGAATTCATCCAGCCGGGCCGCGGGCACTACCAACCGCCCCAGGGCCCAGGCCGCAACGGAATTACGGTACTCGGCATAGTTCGTGACGACCTCGCGCATGCCCAGACCGGCGGGTGGGAAGAGACCGGCATAGTCGATCGCATGGGACAGGAGGGTGCGGATTGCGCTCATGGGACGGGTAATATTGTAGCCGACCCACCCGCTGGGTGAGTCCGCGAGTTCCGGGGCCGGCTGGGGCGCAAACCGTTGGCGCGAGGTGCCAGCGGGATCAATCGTCGGGATCGGGTGGCTTAACCGGATGGGCCTCCTTCAGGTGCCGGATCCGGCCGACCATGTCGTCCCGCCAGGCCCGCTGCTGGGCACGCGAGACCCGGCGCCAGGTTCCGTCCACCGACTTCGCGAGCTGATCCACCACTTCCGGCGTGAGCGTGAGGTCGCCGCACAGATCGGCGCAGACCCGCTCGAAGACCGGGCGGTAGCGCCGGAAGAACTCGCGGATGCCCCCATCGGTGCTGGTGTTCCCCACCGCGAAGGGGCCCATCAGGGCCCAGCGCAGGCCCAGCCCATCCCGCATCACCGCGTCGACGGCTTCGGGGGAGGCGAACCCTTCCTTGACCAGGTGCAGCGCTTCCCTCACCAGCGCCGCCTCCATGCGATGCAGCAGCAGCCCCGTGACGTACCCGCGCAACAGTACCGGGGTCAGCCCCAGCCGCTCCAGGAAGCGCACCGCGCGGCGCAGCACGAGCGGGTCGGTCCGATGCCCCCCCACCACCTCGACCGCCGGAATGATGTGCGGTGGATTGACCGGGTGGGCGATCACGCAACGGTTGGCGCCCGACAGCCCCTTGGCGATGGCGGTCATGTCCAACATGGAGGTGCTGCTGGCCAGGACCGCCTTGGGAGGCGTCAGCTTGTCCAGCTGGGCGAAGATCGGACGCCGCTGCTCCAGCACCTCGGGGCCGCTTTCCTGGACCCAGATGACCCCATCGACCGCCTCTTGTAGCGTGGCACAGCGAACCACATGCTCCCGCTCGCTGCGAACCACCCGCTTGCGGAGCCCCTGCTCCTTCCGGGCCCGCTTGAGTTCGGCCTTCATCCACTCCCACGCGCTGGCCAGCTGCTCCGGCTCAGGGTCCCAGGCCCGGGTCTCGTAGCCGGCGCGGGCAAATACCCGGATCCACGACCGGCCGATTTCCCCGGTTCCCACTACCGCGACTGCTCTGGGCTGGCCGTTCGGTTCAGCGCCCATCATTCCCTCGGTAAGTCGTGGCCTACGTCAGAGCTGAAGCTTGCTCCCGGTGCCGCCGGATAGCCAGCCGGCCGGGTCAGGGGCATCTGGCCGGTATTATTGTAGCCGCCTTTCCGCTTTCGACCCCAACCCTGGAAATTTCATGACCGACGGCCTCCGTCCGGCGCTGGGTCCGTGGCAGTTCTTCAGCTTTGCCTTCGGCAGCATCGTGGGGGTCGGCTGGGTGGTGCTGCTGGGCGACTGGCTACAGCGGGGCGGCCCGGTGGGAGCGATCCTGGGCTTCGCGATCGGCGGCGGGCTCATGGTGTTGATCGGGCTCTGCTACGGCGAGGCCGCCACCATGTTTCCGGTCTCCGGGGG